>NZ_JAZGQK010000011.1:0-232273 GCF_036422035.1 Plantactinospora sonchi | reverse complement strand
GGCGGCCGGCCCCCGGAGCGGTGTTCCGGCGGCCGTCGTCATGGCGTTGATGATGCCCGGCGCGGTCCACCCACACACCTGCCCCGGGTGTAAGGAAGGGGCCCTTCTACAACAGAAAACGATAAGAAGGGGCCCTTCCTCGCACGTCTACCCCGCAGTGCGGGCGGCCTCCTCGTCGAGGCGGGCCCGCAGCGCGTCCAACTCGGCCCAGAGCACACCCGGCAGTTTGTCGCCGAACTTCTCGAACCACTCGGTGATCCGGGGCAACTCCTGGCGCCACTCCGCGACGTCGACCCGGGTGGCGATCCGCAGGTCCTCCGGGCTCATGTCGAGACCGTCGACGTCGAGCGCGCCCGGGGCGGGTACGAACCCGATCGGCGTCTCGACCGCGTCGGCCCGGCCCTCCAACCGCTCGACGACCCACTTGAGCACCCGGGAGTTCTCCCCGAAGCCGGGCCAGATGAAGTCGCCGTCGGCGTTCTTCCGGAACCAGTTCACGTAGTAGATCTTCGGCAGCTTGGCCTCGTCGCCGTCGGTGCCCTTGCCCATCTCGATCCAGTGCCGGAAGTAGTCACCGGCGTGGTACCCGATGAACGGCAGCATCGCCATCGGGTCCCGACGGACCACGCCGACCTCGCCGGAGGCCGCCGCCGTGGTCTCCGAGGACAGGGTCGCTCCCATGTAGACACCGTGCACCCAGTCCCGGGACTCGGTGATCAGCGGAATCGTGTCCTTGCGCCGGCCGCCGAACAGGATCGCGTCGATCGGTACGCCGTTCGGGTCGTTGAACTCCTCGGCGACGATCGGGCACTGCAGCAACGGGGTGCAGAACCGGCTGTTGGCGTGCGAGGAGAGCTCGTCGCTGTCCGGCGTCCAGTCCCGACCCTTCCAGTCGATGAGGTGGGCCGGCGGGTCGCCCATCCCCTCCCACCAGACGTCGCCGTCGTCGGTCAGTCCCACGTTGGTGAAGAGGGAGTTGCCGCGGTCGATGGTGCGCATGGCGTTCGCGTTGGTCTTCCAGCCGGTGCCGGGGGCGACGCCGAAGAGGCCGTACTCGGGGTTGACCGCGTAGAGCCGGCCGTCGGAGCCGAACCGCATCCAGGCGATGTCGTCACCGATCGTCTCGACCTTCCAGCCGGGCAGCGTCGGCTCCAGCATCGCCAGGTTGGTCTTGCCGCAGGCCGACGGGAACGCGCCGGCGACGTAGTGCACCCGGCCCTCGGGCGAGGTGAGCTTCATGATGAGCATGTGCTCGGCGAGCCAGCCCTCGTCCCGGCCCATCACGCTGGCGATCCGCAGCGAGTAGCACTTCTTGCCGAGCAGCGAGTTGCCGCCGTACCCGGAGCCGAAGGACCAGATCTCCCGACTCTCCGGGAAGTGCGAGATGTACTTGGTGTCGTTGCACGGCCAGGCGACGTCCTGCTGACCGGACTCCAGCGGGGCGCCGACCGAGTGCAGGCACGGCACGAAATCGGCGTCCGTGCCCATCCCGGCCAGCACCTTCGTGCCCATCCGGGTCATGATGTGCATGGAGACGACGACGTACGCGCTGTCCGTGATCTCCACCCCGAACATGGGCTGTTCCGCCTCCAGCGGGCCCATGCAGAACGGAATGACGTACATCGTGCGGCCTCGCATCGAACCCCGGTAGAGGTCCGTCATGATGCGCTTCATCTCGGCCGGGGCCATCCAGTTGTTGGTGGGGCCGGCGTCGGCTTCGTCAACGGAGCAGATGAACGTACGGTCCTCGGCGCGGGCCACATCGGAGGGATCGGTACGTCCCCAGAAGGAGTTGGGCTTACGGTCCGGGTTGAGTCGTACCAGGGTGCCGGCCTCGACCAGTTCGTCGGTGAGTCGCTGCCATTCCGCTTCCGAGCCGTCGACCCAGACCACCTGGTCCGGACTGGTCAGTTCGGCGACTTCTTTGACCCAGGCGAGTAGTTTGGAGTGGCTGGTCGGAGCTTGATCGAGCCCCCGGATGGTAGCCGGAGCGGCCATGGCAGATCTCCTTTGGTCGACGCTGACCGTTTACAGAGCGTGCGGTGCCGAACGGACCGGCGACGGTGCCGCCGGTGAAAGCCTGGGATTTCCGTCAGCGTAAACCGAGCGGCCGTTCAGGGCAGCGAGACTGGTTGTGAAGAACTGCACAGGATCCGGCGGCCGTGCGATAAGGCGCCTCTTTCCTCGCTGCCGCGCGCAGTTTCACGCAAATCTTCCCGGCGATGACATCGCGTCACGATGTCCTCACGCATTCGCGGAGGTGTCAACCGACCCGGGAGCCACACCGGAAGCGTGACACCGACGGCCGACCGGAGGCGCTCGGCGCCAGCCTCCGCGAGTCGTTCGTAGCGGGCCGTGGGCATGGCCGGGAACCGGTACGCTCAACCCGTGTCCTCGACCGCGACCGGCGAACCACCCTCATCCCCGGGCACCCGGCGCGGCCTCTTCCACCAGCTCTGGCACCGGTTCGGACACCTTCTCCACGAGCTGGGCAAGTTCGGCACGGTGGGCGGGATCGCCTTCGCGGTCGACTTCGCCCTGTTCAACTACGCCAAGGCGAGTCTCGACTGGGAGACCCTGACGGCGAAGACGTTCTCCACCGTGATCGCGGCGACGCTGGCATTCGTCGGCAACAGGTTCTGGACCTGGCGACACCGGGAACGCTCGGGCATGGCCCGTGAGTACTCGCTCTACTTCGTCTTCAACGCGGTCGGCCTCGGCATCGGGCTGGCCTGTCTGGCGATCAGTCACTACGGCCTGGGCAGCATCTGGCCAGGGGTCTTCAAGTCCCTGATCGCCGACAACATCGCGGGGAACTTCGTCGGTGCCGCGTTGGGCACCTTCTTCCGGTTCTGGTCCTACCGGCGCTTCGTCTTCGTCGGTCCGGCGGCGTCCGACGCCCCCGAGGTGATCAGCAAGGGCCACCCGGGGTCGTGACCAGCAGCCCATCCTCGTACGGTCGGTGCGGCCGGCCCGCCCTACTGGCCTAAGGTGTGCGAATGCGTTTCGTCCGGATGTTGCCCGAACGCTGGCAGAGGCTCCTTCACGAGGTGCTGAAGTTCGGCGCTGTCGGGGGCGTGAATGCCGCGATCAACTACGCGGTGTTCATCGCACTCGCGCTCACCGTGTTCGCCGACGGGGAACTCAAGGCGAATGTGGTGGCCACCATCGTGGCCACCTGCACGTCGTACCTGATGAACCGGCACTGGACCTACCGGGACCGGCCCAAGTCGGCCGTACACCGGGAAACCGCCCTGTTCTTCCTGTTCAACGCCACCGGCCTGGCCATCGAGCTGGGTGTGCTGGCACTGGCCAAGTACGGCTTCGGGGTCCGCAACCTCACCGTGCTGCTCGTGGTCAAGACGATCGGTGTCGGCCTCGCCACCATCTTCCGCTTCTGGTCGTACCGCACCTTCGTGTTCCGGAAGCCCCCCAGCACGCCGGACAAGGTCGATACCGGCACAAAGCCGACGCACGGGCCGGAAGGCGACTTCCTGGCCAAGCTGGACCCGGTGGCCGAACTGGCCGAGGCCGCCGCCGAGTTCTCCGACGAACGCGAGGCACGGCCGGACGGGCAGCGACAGACCGGGAGAACCGCCCTGAACGGGCGACCTGGCACGGCGGACGGCGAGGATGCCACCCCGGCCGTCGGCGGCGGGCCGGGCCCAGCCGTGCGCAGGGACGCCGCCCAGGTGGGCGACGGCACGGCGACCGCCCCGAACGGCACGAAGCGGCCGGCCCAGCGCCGGGTTCCGCCACTGCCGGCCGATTTCGCCGAGACCCTCGACGTGGACCTGGACCAGGAACTCGTCGCCGAGCTGAACGCCGCGAAACTGAACGCGGCCGCGCGTCGACGGTTCCGCTGACGCGGCTCCCCGCCCCCGCGCGGGCGGGCGGTGGCCCACAGCCCGCTGGAAGCGAGCATCCCGCCTGAGCGGGACGGCGGCGTCGCAGACCGCTGGGAGCGGATATCTCAGGGGGCGGCCCGCTGTTCCCTCCGCCGTCCCGCCGCGCTCGTGGGTCCGGAGCCGGACGGCCGCTGAAACACCTCCGCGCCGGCCCCGGAAGCGGACCGGCGCGGAAACGTCGACAGCTACTTGGCCTGCTCCTCGCGCAGCGGCTTGCCCTCGGTCATGTCGGCGAGGATCTCGCGCATCTCGTTGTCGCCCAGCGAGTGCTTGTCGTGGTTGGTTTCGACCAGCTCGTACAGCGTGGTCTGGATCTTCTCCACGTTCGGGATGTCCGCCAGCACGGACTGCCCGCGCTCGCCGGCCGACTCGATGGTGAGCGTGCCGCAGCCGAGCATCCGCTCGAGGAACCGCTGGTTCATGGAGTGGTCGTTGATCCGGCTCAGCGGGATGTCCCGCCGGTCACGGTTGAAAACACCCTTCTGCAGCAGAACCCGCTCATTGGTGAACAGATAGTGTGTGGTCCGCCACACCAGGTACGGCCACAGGCTCAACACGACCACCGCCACCAGCGCGACCGCCGCGATCACCCAGCCGGCGATCGACGGCAGGAGGACGAAGCCGACCACCACCGCGGCAATGGCCAGGACCAGCACCAGAACCGGCCGGATCAGCGCCTTCCAGTGTGGGTGCAGGTGCGCCACGACATGCTCGTCCGTGGTGAGCACGTCCTCAGGGAATGCCACCCCAACCTCCTCGTCCATACACGAATGTCCGCCGGTGACCGTAGCGGTTGTCCGCCACCGACACGCCATTCGGTACCGACTCTTTACCGCGACGTACGCCTGGTGACATCCCACCCGTCGGGGACGGTCGCGCCTGGGCCGTGGCAGGGCCGGACTCGGCTCACGACAGGGCCGGGCCCCGGATCACTCAGGCCGGGCGTCAGCAGGCCGGCAACACAGCGGGCCGGGCATCACGGCAGGCCCGGCAGCACGGGGAGGCTCAGCGGAGGTGCAGGACGTCACCCGCGGCGACCCGCCGCTCGCCGTCAAGGGTGTCGAGGACCAGCTGGCCATCGGGGTCGATGGTCCGGGCCGTGCCCACCAGGTCGTCACCGCCGGGTAGCAGCACCCGTACCTCCCGGCCGAGGGTGGCACAGTGCTGCAGATATGCCTCGCGCAGGCCACACTCCCCCGCGTCGCCGCCGGCGGCACGCCAGCGGCCGTACCAGCGCTCGATGCCGCGCAGCAACGCCCGGAGCAGTGGGTCCCGGTCCGTGGCGACGGCACCGGCCAACTGGAGCGAGGTCGCCGGCAGACCGGTGGTGACCGGCAGTTCGTCCACCCGCAGTGTCACGTTCAGCCCGATCCCGAGCACCACCGCCGATGGCTGCCCGGCGGCCGCCGCCACGCCCTCCGCCAGGATCCCGGCACACTTCGCCTCACCCGAGGGCTCGTCGCCCGGCTCCATCGTGGCGGATCCACCGCCCGCCGGCCCGACCCGACCGACGCCCGCCGGGCCGGCAACGCCATCCGCCGGCCCGACATCCGCCCGCTCGACCGGACCGACGCCCGCCGGCCCGGCGACGCTGACCGGCGCCCCGAGTCCGGGCCAGACGAGCAGGTCGTTGGGCCACTTCAGCGCGGAGTCCAGCTCGGCGAGCCGATCCACCGCCTCGACCAGCGCTACGCCGGCCAGCAGCGGCAGCCAGCCGTACCGGGCCGGTGGCACGGCCGGCCAGCCCCGGTCAGACGCGGCAACCCCCGGTCGGAGCAACACACTCACCGCGATCCCGGCCCTGGCCGGCGACTCCCAGGAGCGCCCCCGCCGGCCACGGCCGGCGGTCTGCCGCTCGGCGACCACCACCAGCCCCTCCGGCTCCCCGGACCGGGCGGCGTCCGCCACGTCGGCGTTGGTCGACCCGGTCTCGGCCCGCAGCACCAGCCGGTTCCAGAGGCCGTCGGGGACGATCAGGGCCCGCTGCAGCCGTCGCGCGTCGAGCGGCGGACGGTCCAGGTCGGTGTACGGCGATCCCGGCATCAGGCCAGCGTACGGGGCGTCGTTACGATCGCGGACGTGACTGCGCAGCGGACCTCCACCGAACCCGACCTTCACAGCACCGCCGGACGGATCGCGGACCTCGACCGACGGGTGGACGAGGCGGTGCACGCCGGCTCGGCCCGGGCGGTGGAGAAGCAGCACGCCCGGGGCAAGAAGACCGCCCGGGAACGGATCGAGATGCTGCTCGACGAGGGCTCCTTCGTCGAGTTGGACGGGCTGGCCCGGCACCGGTCGACGAACTTCGGGCTGGAGCGGACCCGCCCGTACGGCGACGGTGTCGTCACCGGCTACGGCACTGTCGACGGCCGCAAGGTCTGCGTCTTCGCCCAGGACTTCACCGTCTTCGGCGGCTCCCTCGGCGAGGTCTTCGGCGAGAAGATCGTCAAGGTGATGGACCTGGCGATGAAGATCGGCTGCCCGGTGGTCGGCATCAACGACTCCGGTGGCGCCCGGATCCAGGAGGGTGTGGTCAGCCTCGGCCTTTACGGCGAGATCTTCTTCCGCAACGTCCGCGCGTCCGGCGTCATCCCGCAGATCTCGCTGGTGATGGGTCCGTGTGCGGGTGGCGCGGTCTACTCACCGGCGGTGACCGACTTCACCGTGATGGTCGACCAGACATCCCACATGTTCATCACCGGACCGGACGTGATCAAGACGGTGACCGGTGAGGACGTCGGGATGGAGGAGCTGGGCGGGGCGCGTACCCACAACACCCGCAGCGGCAACGCGCACTACCTCGCCACGGACGAGGACGACGCGATCGAGTACGTCAAGGCACTGCTGTCCTACCTGCCGTCGAACAACCTCGACGAGCCGCCGGTCTTCGACGACGCCTCGGCCGAACTGGACGTCACCGACGCCGACCGGGAGTTGGACACGCTGATCCCCGATTCGGCGAACCAGCCGTACGACATCCACCAGGTGATCGAGCACGTCCTCGACGACGGCGAGTTCCTGGAGATCCAGCCGCTGTACGCGCAGAACATCGTGGTCGGTTTCGGCCGGGTCGAGGGCCGTCCCGTCGGGGTGGTGGCGAACCAGCCGATGCACTTCGCCGGCTGCCTGGACATCGACGCCTCGGAGAAGGCCGCCCGGTTCGTCCGCACCTGTGACGCGTTCAACATCCCGGTGCTGACCTTTGTGGACGTACCCGGGTTCCTGCCCGGCACCGGACAGGAGTGGGAGGGGATCATCCGACGCGGCGCGAAGCTCATCTACGCGTACGCGGAGGCGACCGTCCCGAAGGTCACGGTCATCACCCGCAAGGCGTACGGCGGCGCGTACGACGTGATGGGTTCCAAGCATCTCGGTGCCGACCTCAACTTCGCCTGGCCGACGGCGCAGATCGCGGTGATGGGCGCGCAGGGCGCCGTGAACATCCTCTACCGGGGTGAACTCGCTGCCGCCGAGGACCCGGCCGCGCTGCGGGCCGAGAAGATCACCGAGTACGAGGACACGCTCGCCAACCCGTACATCGCCGCCGAACGCGGGTACGTCGACTCGGTGATCCGGCCGGCGGAGACCCGGGGCCAGATCGTCCGGGCGCTGCGGGTCCTGCGTACCAAGCGGGAGACCCTGCCGCCGAAGAAGCACGGCAACATCCCCCTCTGACCGGCGGACATCCTCCGATCCGCCCCGGCACGCCGGTTGGAGGTCGGATCGGCTGCCAGACCGGTCGTACCGGCCACCGGTTTCAGCAGCCCCGGATCGCGGCCAGGCAGAGCCGCGCCGCCGCCGCCGAGGCCAGTTCACGGGCGCGGTCCCGATCCGTGTCCACCGGTTGGATCAGCGCGACCAGGTCGCCGAGCCGGATCACCGCCATCAGGTACGTGTCGGAGTCGCTGAACGTTTCGTCCGGCTCCCGGCTGCGGACGGTCACCCGGTGCTCGATCAACAACGACTCGTCGCCGCCGAGGCGCTCCCCCAGCACCGCCCAGTGGTGCTCCGCCTCCACGTCGATGACGCGCGTGCCGCTCTGCGCCGAGCCGGTCGAGACGAAGCGGTCGCAGTCGGTGACGATCCGGTGCACATCCGCGAGGATCCGGCTCGCGTCGTCGACGCTGACCCGGTACACCTCCTCGTGCACGACCGGTTCACCGGTCTCCGGTGCCGCGTACACGGTCGGCGGCTGCTGGACGGTGTGCCGCCGGTACTGCTGGGCGTACACGGTGTCGAACCGGCTCCGGGTGAACGCCGGACAGTGGTTGAGGGTCGCTGGATCGAGAAGGGTCACCGGCTCGTCCCTGCCGGTGTTGACCCGGTCGACCACGAGCCCCGCTCCGACGTCCACCGGCTGCAGCAGCGCCTCCTCCGGCACCGGTTTCCCGGGCGATGCCGGTGAGGGCAGGCCCAGGGCGGTCGTCGACCGGACCGGGGAGGTCGTCGGCACGTCGCCACCCGGCAGCGCCGGCACGTCGTACACCGCCGGGCCGAGGGTGGCGATGGCGGCCGTGCCGGTGCCGAGCAGGACGACCGACGCGAACGCCCCGACGACAAGACGGATCAGGGTACGACGTCGGGCGCGGCCCCGGATCTCCTCCGCCGTGGACCACCGGACGTTGACAAGTTCGGCGTTGAGCCGTTCGACGAGTGCCGCTTCCCGGTCATGCATCGACGACCTCCTCGAACTCCACCACGGACAGTAGTTGGGCGAGCGCGGCCCGCCCCCGCGAAAGCCGGGCCTTCACGGTGCCGACCGGTGCTCCCGTTTTCCGGGCCACCTCGGCGACCGGCATGCCGAGCAGGTAGTAGAGGGCGATGGCGGTGCGCTGCTCCTCGGGCAGCCGGCGTAGCGCGGCGACCACCTCGACGGTGTCGGTGTCCGGCGGCGGGGTGTCCGTGGTCGTCACGCCGTACCGGAGGTAGGCCCGGGCACGGCTACGCAGGCTGCGCCAGCGGTTGATCGCCACCCGGGTCGCCACCATTCGGACCCAGGCCTCCGGATTGTCGTGCCCGCGCACCGTCGACCAGCGCTGCCACGCCCGAATGTACGCCTCCTGGACCGCGTCCTGCGCCTCGCTCAGGTTGCCGGTCAGCAGATAGACGTATCCGAGCAGCCGTTGCCGACTGCCCCGGTAGAACTCGTCGAAGTCCTCGACGTCGGCCACCTGCACCTCCTCGGGCGGATACAGGCGTTACGTCTGTGCCCCCGGGTCCGGTTGCCGGCCTCAGCGGAAAAGTCGTGCCCTCGGGAAGGCACCGGCGGGGATCCGTTCCCGTACCGCCTGCCGGATCGCCCGCTGGATCGCCGCGTTCACCGGCGTCGGCACGTCGTGGCGCCGGCCCAGCAGCACGATCTCACCGTTGAGGTAGTCGGTCTCGACCGAGCCGGTGTCCCGGGCCAGGCTCTGCCAGGTGGAACTGCCCTGCCGCCCAGCCCCGCCGACCGGCACGGACTGGATCCGGTCACCCCGCTCGGCGGCCTCCTCGGCCACCGACGTGTGGGCGATGCCGGCCTTGCCGAGCACCGCCTCTCCCTCGGCCCGTACCGCCTCGTACAACTCTTCGACGGCGCCGGAGTCGCGGCCGAACAGCGCCTCGACGGCGTTGCCGAGGTTACGGAGCAGTTTGCCGTACTTCCAGCGCATGACGTCGTCCCGGACCGGGGCGAGAAAACCAGCGGCCACCAGGTCCTCGGCGATCCGCCGGGCGGTCCCGTCGGAACCGTCCGGGTACCCACCGAGGTGCAGCATCCCGGAGTACGGGTGTCCGCTCGCCACCACCCGCCCCGGTTCCAGGTACGTCGCCGGCAGCCAGACGCAGACCGGATAAACCCGGTCGAAGAGGCGGGCGGCGGCGGTCTCGTTCGCCACGCCGTTCTGGGCGGTGAGCAGCGCAAGCCGCTCCGACGCGGTTCCACCGCCGACCACCGGCAGGTCCGCCCAGGCGCGCAGCGCCGCTTCGGTGTCCTGTGACTTGACCGTCAGCACCAGCACCGTGTCCGGGGTCAGCGTCGGCACGTCCGCGCCGGTGGCCGGGTCGCCGTAGCCGGGCACCTCGGCGGTGTGTTCGCCGTCGGGTGTGACCAGGGTCAGGCCGCGCTCCCGGATCGCCTCCAGTTGGGCACCGCGGGCGACCAGCGCCACGTCCAGGCCGGCCCGGCTCAGCCGTACGCCGATGGTGCCGCCGACCGCGCCGGTGCCGACAATCACGTACCGCATCGTCTTCCTCTGCTCCTCGCCAGCCCCTCCGGTCAGCCCGGTTTCGACTGCTCGTCGTCCAGGTCAACCCGGCAGGCTGACGCCGTTCAGGATCGGACCGGCCAGCAGGGCCGCCCCGGCAAGCAGCACGATCAGGTTGACCACGCCGAAGAACCCGACCCAGACCAGACCGGGTACCCCGGTCAACCAGGCGAGCTGGTCGGCGTCCGACTGCGACAGCTGTCCACGTCGACGCTGCGTCTGCATCTCGCCCACCGGCCGTACGCCCCCGAGCAGCAGAAACCATACCCCGGTGTACGCGAACGCGGCCTGTACCTGCGGTGACGCCTTCCAGGAGACGCCGAGCACCACCGCCGTGGTGACCACGATCGAGACGATGCCGTAGACGTTGCGGATCATGACCAGCATCGCGAGCAGCAGCGCGACCGCGACCCACAGCAACAGGGTTATCCGGTTACCGCCGAGCAGCCACGCACCGGCCAGCCCGATCAGCGACGGCGCGAGATATCCGGCGAGCAGGGTGAGGACCATGCCCGGTCCGGTCGGCTTGCCGGCCGACACGGTCAGTCCGGAGGTGTCCGAGTGCAGCCGGATGCCCTGCAGTCGGCGGCCGGTGAGCAGCGCGACAAGGGCATGTCCGCCCTCGTGCGCGATCGTGATGGCGTTGCGTCCAATTCGCCACGGCACCCGGGTCAGCACCACACCGAGCGCCACCAGGCCGGTGACCAGCACCAGCAACGCCGGCGGATCCGGTTGCGCGCCGAACAACCTGCC
Source organism: Plantactinospora sonchi (assembly GCF_036422035.1). Taxonomy (NCBI): domain Bacteria; kingdom Bacillati; phylum Actinomycetota; class Actinomycetes; order Micromonosporales; family Micromonosporaceae; genus Plantactinospora; species Plantactinospora sonchi. The sequence continues at coordinate 221,367 of NZ_JAZGQK010000011.1, read as the reverse complement.
CCACAGCTCCGACAGCCCGTCGATCGACATCCGAGCGAGCCTACTGCATGTAAGGAAGGGCCCCTGTTAGCGCTTTCTGTAGGGAAAGGGCCCCCTATCAACCGCCGTGGGCGTGGGCCGGCGGTTCGGCGCAGCAGAACTGGCCAGCCGCAGAAGCGGCAAACGGATGGATCGGCAGCAGCGGGACCGGTTGTCACCGTACGGTCGACAACTGATCCTGCTGCCGCCGATGCCTACTGTTCCGATCAGCTCTGGTTCAGCGGAACCGGTGGGTCACCGCACCGGCGCTCGGTCGGCTCGACACCGCGCCCGTCGCCCGGGCAGGCACCAGGTTGCGGTTCGGCTCACCGCGGCGCAGCACCAGCCATCCAGCCACGGCACCGACGGCCACGGTCACGACACCCACGAGCACAATCAACGCGACCACGCCGAGACTCGCCACCAGCAGTGCCAGGTCACCGACGGCGACCAGCATCCAGAGCGCGATGCTCGGCTTCTTCGCACGACATCGGAAGCTCATCAGTCGTACCTCCTTCCGTCGAGATCATCACTACCCCGACGGAAGGAGGGTCATGCGTGTCTAGTCCGCCCGTACGGGCTTGAAGCCGTCCGCGATGATCTCAAAGTTCTTGAGGTTCTCGTCCCAGTCGTCGGCCGGGACGTCCCAACGGATCGCGTACCCCTTGTCCTTGGCCGTGACAAAACCCCGGTTGCGGACCTGCAGCCGGACACCGTCGTCGTCGAACCGCCACTCCCAGTCGGCCGCCCTGAGCCAGTAGTCCACGCTGTCGATGTTCACCCGCTCGTAGTTGCGGTAGCTGCCCCTGCGGGACTGCTCCTGGCGCCGCCAGTCCGCCTCAGCGTCCGCCAGCGGCCTGTTCGTCTGGTCGATGAGGAGCATGCGCCGGCTCTTCGGATCCTCGAAGTAGACCCGGACCTCGTCGGCCGCCCGACCGTACTTCTGCCGCCGCATCGTCCAACCCTCCGGCACGGGAACGGAGAAACCGGTCGAATCCTTGTGCAGCCGCCAGCCGGGCGGCAACTCCTGTCCGCTGCCGCCGGGCTGCCCCGTCGGGGTGGATGAAGGTTGGGCGGCGGGTGTGCTCGTCGGGGCCGGAGGTTGTGCGGCACTGCCCGTCGGGGCCGGCGGATTCGCCGCCTGGCTGGTGCGGTTCGCGACCGGGTCGGTCCCGCCGCCGTTCTCGTCGCCCGAGCCACCCCTGACCAGTGGCACGATCACCGCGATCGCCAGCAGCACCAGGACGACCAGTCCGCCGATCAGCCACACCTTGTGGTTGTCGCCGCCGATCGCGGCCAGCGGGTTACGGGCGGGGCGCTCTCCGTCGTACGCCACGGCGGCGCCGGTCGGGATCGGCGCGCGACCGGTCGACGGAGCGGCCGCGGCGACCACCTCGGTCGGCGCCGGGTCAGACCTCGGCGGGTCCGAGGTCGGCTCCGGCTCCGGGTCCGGCTCGGCCGTCTCCCCGGTCGCTCCCCCCGCCGGTACGACAACCGTCGGCTCGGCCGCCGGCCGAGTCTCCTCCACACCGGTCGCCGAATCGGTCGGCGCCGGCGCGGTCTGCTCCGGTTGCCCGGTGTTGTTGTCCTCAACCGAGAACGGGGCGGTGTCGGCGGCCGGCGCCGGGATGACCGGAACCGACGGCGGGGACGCGTCGGACGTGGCGGCCGGCGGAGGCGGCGACGCGGCGGTGGGCGCCCCCGACTCCTCCTGGGCCGGTCGGGGCGCCGGCACCGGCACGATCGGGGTACGCGGCACACGCGGACCGTTGGGGCCCGGGCGTCGTACGCCGTCAAGCAGCGACAACCCGGGGCGCCCGCGCCGACCCGCGGCGCGGCGCAGCAGTCGCTCGGCCGTCTCCGCGTCGATCCGCAGCGCCGGGTCCTTCTGCAGCAGCCCGGCCAGCACCGTTTTGAGCGGTCCGGCCCGGCGGGACACCGGCGGCGGTTCGGTGGCCAGCGCGGCCAACGTCGCGATCGCGGACGGCCGGGCGAACGGGGACTGCCCCTCGAGCGCCGCGTAGAGCGTCGCGCCCAGCGACCAGAGATCGGCCTCCGGCCCGAACGTGCCATCCTTGGCCCGTTCCGGAGCGATGTACGCCGGCGAACCCAGAACCAGGCCGGTACGAGTCACGTTCGGGTCACCCGGCACGGTCGCCAGACCGAAGTCGGTCAGGACGACCCGTCCATCGTCGCCGAGCAGCACGTTGCCCGGCTTCACGTCCCGGTGCATCACGCCGGCCCGGTGCGCGGCCTTCAACGCACCCAGCACACCCAACCCGATGTCGATCGTCCTGGCCGGCGAGACCGGCCCGTCGGAGGCGAGGACGTCCTGCAGCGAGCGCGACGGGATGTACTCCATCACGATCCACGGATCACCGTCCGTGCGCAGCACGTCGAAGACGCGGACCACGTTCGCGTGGTTGAGCCGGGCGATCGCCCGAGCCTCCCGCAGCGAGCGCTCCCGCATCTCGCGGCGTTCATCCTCGGTCAGTCCCGGCGGCGGGACCAGCTCCTTGATCGCGACGTCGCGGTGCAGCACCTCGTCGCGCGCCTTCCAGACACGACCCATGCCGCCCTGGCCAAGCGGCTCGACAAGCCGGTAACGGTCAGCAATGAGTTGCGGGGGCGCACTGGACACCTAGGGACGGTACCCAACGCCACATCCGGTCACACTCGCGGCACGCCTATCTGAGACGTCCACCAACTCAGGCAACGTACCCTGAAGCTCATGGCTGACGAGAAACCGCTGCTCCGGGTGGTCCGAGGCACCCCGACCGCCGAGGAACTGGCCGCTCTGGTCGGTGCGCTCGTGCTGCGCCCGCGACCGGCCACATCGGTGCGTTCCGCCGCCGTGTCAACCTGGGCCCGGCACGGCCGTCCCGGTACGGTGTCTCCGTCCGGCCTACCCACCCGTACCGGCCGCGACGCGTGGCGGGTCTCCGGCCTTCCCCACTGACCGCACCGGGTCACGCGTCCCACGTCGTTTACGGGGCTGCCCTGGCTGGCTCACACCCACTAACCTTGATGTGGGGCAGTATGTAGCACCTGGGGAGATCACGTGATACCTGACGAAGACCGTGGCCCAGCCTGGCTGCGGGACTACGGCGGATCCATCGAAGCCGACATCCAGCAGATGGAGCAGTTCGCCAAGGACCTCATGGCCGAGGTGCAGAAGAACTACGTGCCGCACATGGAGCAGGTCCAGGGCGACATGACGCCCAATCTCCCGACGCCGATGGGCTTCCCTGAGCTGTACGACTTCATGCAGGCCCACCGAACCGTCCAGCAGGACTTCTCCGACCGCATCTGGGAGATCGGCGACGGCACGGGCAGGATGGCCACGGCTGCCGAGACGGTGAGCAAGAACTACAGCAACTCCGACGCGTTCTCGCATGCGCGGGTGACCGAGGTCGAGCGAGCCCTGGACCAGAGCGGAGTGGGCGCGCCCCCGGCGCCGGGTACCGAGGCCACGCCACCGGCACAGGGCAACACGTACACCACGGGGGGTTCGAATGCTTGACGCGGGCGGAGGCGGCGGATACGCCGGATCGACCAACTGGTACGGCTTCAACACCCGAGAGATGTGGGCGAGGCTGGCCAATCAGGACACCGAGCCCTACTGGAAGCAGGTCAGCGCCTGGAAGAAGACCGCAGACCTCAGCTCGATGCACCTGTCGCGTTTGAAGCAGTACCGCGACGGGCTGGCCGAGGCCTGGCCGCCGGAGAAGAACGAGGCTGCCCGGGCGTACGTCGAGCGCCTCGACGACCTCATCAACGTGGTGCAGGGCGTCTACGACACGTCAAGCAGCAACCATCAAACTCTTTCGAACATCACGCTGGCCGTCTCCGAGGCGCGGCGCAACCTCGAACCCGTCCTCCGGGAATACGAGGAAAAGGAACGGGCGAAGAAGGACTACGAGGACACCAACCCGCTGCTCGCCATCTTCAAGGACGAGGTGAAGCAGTCGGACCTGGACGCGGTCGACAACAAAGCCCGCAGCATCATGTACTCGCTGAGCGGCGAACTCGCAGGCGCCCAGGTACGCCTCCAGAAGCCTCCGGTATTAGAAAAGGGTGGGGGCCGAACGGGCGGCGACGACGTCAACGATAGCCCGATGGGCAACTCTTACCCGCCCGTCCTGCCTCCGGTGGCACCCATGCCGACAGGCGGGGGTAGCGCCACCTACACAACTTCACCAACACCTGCCATTCACACCGTCGTACCGACACAGACCGCGCCGGGTGTTGGGCCTGTCCTCGGAAATACAAGCACACTGACACCACCAACTGTCTCACCGACGCCGTCACCGATCATTACGCCTTCACCGACGCCTACTCCTGGACCTGGCCTCCCTGGCCCATTCCCACCGCCCAGCACGGGGTTGCCGCCAGGCCCCAAGCCACCGGGTCTGCCGCCAACCCCCGGATATCCCAACTCGTCGAATCTTGGCCAAGGCGGGCCCAAGACCGGCCTGGGTAACGGCGGGGGATTGCCTCCACGAGCGATGCCGCCGGGCGGGATGATCGGCGGATCGCCCGGGTCTGGACTGGGACAACCAGCACCCGGAGCCGGAGCCGCGCGGCGGATCAACCCCATCGGCGGCGTCATCGGCGGCGGAGGCGCTGGTGGCAGCGCGGGCACAACGCCACTCGGCGGGGCCGGTCAGCGGCCAGGCATGGGTGGAGTACCGGCCAGCGGCGCCGGCAGGCCAGGAGCTGGCATGGGACGCAACCCGATGAGTCCTGGTCAAAACCTCGGCGTGCCGCCGAGCAGTCGCGCTGGCGCCCAGAAGCAGGACGAGGAGAACAACCAGCACTGGGATCCCGACAACCCTTGGGAGACCGATGAAGGCGTCGCCCCGGTCATGATGCCGTCCCGTCCGACCGGTCGGATCGATCCGGGCCCGGCGATCGGCTACAACCGGTGATCGTTCGCACGACCCGCGCGGCCGTGGCGCTCCTCTGCGCCACGGCCGTCGCCGTCCTACCCGCCACTACGGCCCAGGCCGATCAGATCCGCGATGACCAGTGGCATTTGCGCTATCTCAAAACCGTTGAAGTTCACAAGATCAGCCAGGGCGAGGGGGTTACGGTTGCCGTTATCGACACCGGCGTCGACCCGCACCCTGACCTGCGCAACAATCTATTGCCGGGAACCGCCACCTACTCGGGCGGCTCAGGCGATGGCCGTCAGGATGGCGACCCCGGCGGCCACGGAACAGGTATGGCTGGCTTAGTAGCGGCTCATGGTCGCGGAAGTAGTGGCGCCTTGGGCATCGCCCCGAAGGCGAAGATCCTCCCAGTTCAGGACGCGGCCGACAAGAAGACGATCGGGCCCGATGACGCAGCTAAGGCAATAGAGTGGGCAACGGCGCAGGGCGCGGACGTAATCAACATCTCGGCAGGCTTGTCTTCTACTTCTCGTCTCCGCGCCGCGATTGAGGCAGCCATAGCCGCCGACATCGTCGTTGTCGCCGCAGGAGGGAATAGGCCCGCCGACTTTCTTGTCCCTTTCCCTGCGGCCTTCGACGGTGTGGTCGCGGTAGGATCTATCGATCGCCAAGGGCGTCTGGCCGATCATTCAGTTACAGGAAACAAGATAGTAATCACAGCTCCTGGGATCGATATTCGAAGCACATCCCGGGGCGGGCGTTACAGCGACACCTGGGGAACCTCGAACGCTGCCGCGATTGTTGCTGGGGCTGCGGCGTTGGTTCGGAGCAGGTACCCGGACCTGTCGGCTAAAGAGGTCGTGCACCGGTTGACGGCGACCGCCGACGACAAGGGCGCGCCTGGACGCGACGAGGAGTACGGCTACGGCGTACTCGACATCGTCGCCGCGCTGACGGCGGACGTACCGCCGCTGGAAGGCGATGCGCAGCCGACCGGAGCCGCCACGCCGGAACAGACCCGGAGCAGCAGCGCCGCACCGGATGGGGGCAGCGCGGGCAACGTCCTCACCACCATCGCGCTGGTCGGGTGCGCCGCGGTGGTGCTCTTCGGGCTGCTGATCGCGTTCCTGATCGTCATGTTGGTACGGCGGAAGAAGCGGACCGCGCCCCGACCGCCCTACTGACAGGCCGGTGATCGGACGGGCGGGCGAACTGGCGGACGGCCGGCGACCTGACGGGCGGTACCGGCGATCCGACGGGCCGGCGACGGGACGAATCCCGCCCGCCGGGCCGAGGCTCGCCAGGCGGGCGGGTAGCGTAGGCCGCCGTGGGTACGACAATCCGGCCGCGTCTGGTGCTCGCCTCGGCGAGCCCGGCCCGACGTAAGCTCCTGCAAGCCGCCGGCATCGAGCCGGAAGTCCTGGTCAGCGGGGTCGACGAGTCACAGGTCGACCATTCGACCCCGGAGGCGCTGAGCCTCACGCTCGCCCGGCTCAAGGCGCGGGCGGTTGCCGATCGGCTCGACCCGTCCATCGCCGGCAGCACCAGCACGGAGACAGGCACCGGCACCGGCAGCAGTAGCAGGGAGACCGGCTCCGGCAGCAGCCGGGAAAACGGTGGCAGCGGCGGCACGGAAAACGGCCAGCCGCGCACCCTGGTCCTCGGCTGCGACTCGGTACTCGCCTTCGACGGGGAAATCCTGGGCAAGCCGGCCGACGCCGACGAGGCGGTCCGGCGCTGGCGCAACATGCGGGGCCGCAGCGGCGTACTGCACACCGGGCACAGCCTGGTCGAGCTCACCACCGGCCGCGAAGTCGGTCGGGTCGCCGGCACCGCCGTGCACTTCGCCGAGGTCACTGACGACGAGATCGACGCGTACGTGGCGACGGGCGAGCCGCTGCACGTGGCCGGGGCCTTCACCCTGGACGGTCTGGGTGGCCCGTTCGTCGAACGCGTCGAGGGCGATCCGGGCACGGTCATCGGGCTCTCGCTGCCGCTGCTGCGCGGCATGCTCGGCGAGTTCGGGGTACGGATCACCGACCTCTGGACGGTCAGCCCGGTACGGCCCGGCTCACGCTGACCTGCCGTACCGCCGCGCCGACTGTCCCGCGCGCGCCACTCATCGGTCCTGGCACGCACCTGGCCCGGGGTGGTCGGGGCCGCCCGGACCGGGGAGGTCGGCACACCGCTGCCGCTCCCCTGTCCGACCAGTCGAGTCACCCCTGGCCAGGTGCCGGTTCAGCGGACGCTGCGGGCGAACTCGCGAGCCGCCCAGCCCACCGCCAGGACGGTGATCACCGTCATGATGCCGAGGCCCTGCCAGACCGAGTCGTTGCCCAGGTCTCCGGCGAAGAGTGCCCGGGCGCCGTCGACCGCCCAGGAGAACGGGTTCCAGTCCGCGATGCCCTGCAGCCAGCCGGGCGCGCCGGCCAGCGGCAGCAGGATCCCGGAGAGCAGCAGCACCGGTTGGGCGATCGTGTTCATCAGCGGCGCCAGGGCGTCCTCGCTCTTCACGACGAGGGCGATCCCGTACGACAGGGCGGACGTCATCAGCGCGATGAGCGCCAGCATCAGGTACGTCAGCAGCAGGTCCAGGATGAACACCGACAGTCCGAAGGCCAGCGCCAGCAGGGTGATGATGATCGCTTGGGCGATCAGCGAGACCACGTCCCGCAGGGACCGGCCGAGCAGCAGGGCCAACCGGCTGACCGGCGTCACCCGGGACCGTTCGATGACTCCGGCCCGCAGTTCGGCGATCAGGCCGAAGCCCTGGAACAGTCCGCCGAAGATGGCGAGCAGCACCAGCAGCCCGGGCACGAAGATCCGGTACGCCTCGGCGTTGGTGGTCACCCCCAGGAAGCCGAGCGCCGGCTTGAGCAGCGGGGCGAAGAGCAGCAGGTACATCACCGGCTGGAAGATGCCGACGAAGAGCCAGACGGGCTGGCGGACCAGTAGCAGGAACTGGCGTTGGAAGATCAGCCAGGTGTCGCGGGCGAACTTCATCAAGGTCTCCTGATCGGGAAGGCAGGGCAGCGTCAGGGGCGTGCGGCGGCGGTCAGGACTCGCGCAGCGAACGCCCGGTCTTGGTGAGGAACACGTCGTCGAGGCTGGGGCGGTGCAGCTCGATGGAGGTGAGCGTGACGCCGGCCGCGTCGAGGCAACGCAGGATCTGCGGCATGTCCCGGGAGCCGTCGTTGACGTAGAGCCGTACCGCGCCCTCGTCGGTGGTCTCCAGGCGGCTGACGTACGGCTCGGTCTCCAGGACCTTGGCGGCGGCGGACGCCGCGCCCTCGATGGCGACCAGCACCACGTCGCCGGAGATCTCCCGCTTCAGCTCCGCCGGTGTGCCCTCGGCGACGATCTCGCCGTGGTCCATGATGGCGATCCGGTCGCAGAGCGCGTCCGCCTCGTCCAGGTAGTGCGTGGTGATGAAGACGGTCATCCCGTCGGCCCGCAGCCGGCGGATCTCGTCCCACATGTGGGCGCGGCTCTGTGGGTCGAGGCCGGTGGTCGGCTCGTCCAGGAAGACGATCTTCGGCTCGTGGATGATGCCGAGCGCGATGTCGACCCGGCGGCGCTGACCGCCGGAGTACGTCCGGCACTTGCGGTCGGCGTACTCGGTGAGCTGGAACGCCGCCAGGGCGCGGGTCGCCCGCTGCTGTGCCTCGGCCTTGCCGATGCCGTACATCCGGGCCTGCAGGACGAGTTCCTCCCGGGCGGTCGACTCGTCCCAGGTGCTGCCGCCCTGGGCCACGTAGCCGATCCGGCGCCGCACCTCACCGGGCTCGGTACGCAGGTTGGCGCCGGCGACCATCGCGTCGCCGCCGTCCGGCTCGATGAGGGTGGCGAGCATCCGCAGCGTGGTGGTCTTGCCCGCACCGTTCGGCCCGAGAAAGCCGAAGATCTCGCCTTCGGCGACCACGAGGTCGACGCCGCGTACCGCGTCGACGGTCTTCTGCGTTCTGCCCTGCCGGGACCGGAACGACTTCCGTAGGCCCCTCGTTTCGATCATTCCCACTCCTGGTTGGCCGGGTCGGCTCTCCGCCGACCGCTCCCCCGGGGCCACGCCGACCGGCGCCCACCCCAACGCTCGGAGGCAGGCTAACGCGATATAACTTTTTTAGTCAACGTTGATTATTGCTTGTTATCCGACTCCGCTCCACCGTCGTCAGCGGCGGCCGACCCGGGCAGCCCGGCCGGCCAGGTGTTCTCGGCGTCGAGTTCGGCGAACCGCTCCCAGCCGGCGAATTCCGTGTAGTTCTCCGGCAGGTACGACACCCCGGCGTCGATCAGGTCGGCGACCCGCTCACACCAGTCGACCTCCCCCTTCGCCCGGGCGATCGCCAGCTGCCACATCCAGGTCACATGGATCGGCTTCCCCTGCCGCATCCACCCGGAGTCCATCGCGGCCTGCAGGCTCGCCATCTCGGCCCGCAGCAACCGGGCCCGATTGTGCAGCGCCGCCGACGCCTCCTCCCGGGGCAGCGCGGGCAGGAACGAGAAGGCGACCGAGAACGGGTCGACCACCTGGGCGAGATCCCACCACTGAGCCCTCAACAGGTTCTGGAACTCCTCCTCGCCCTTCGCGGTGACCTCGTACGTGACCCGGGCCGGACGGGCGCCGACCTGCTCGGTCGCCACCTCCCGCAGCAGCCCCTCCTCGGTCATCTTGCGCAGTGCGTGGTAGATCGAGCCGGGCTGCACGTTCGCCCACTTGTCCGCACCCCAGCTCAGCAGCTCGCGGCGGACGTCGTAGCCGTGCACCGGTTGCATCCACCGCACCAGGCCGAGAATCATCATTCGGGTACTTGACACACAGTGAAGCGTAATAGCCAAACTTGACTAACATCCTGTCGCCACCCGACGGGCGGCGGAGAGACGTCAGCCACACCTGCCCTCAGACGCCACACCCCAGCCGTCGGCGACGCGTCCGGTCACCGACAATGTCCTGGCAAACCGCGCCGGACGTCCGGCGACCCCGGAAGCCGCCCTCGCCGAGGTGACTGCACCCAGCCACCGTCGAGCGGGTGGCCGTCCACGATCCGCGACCGGCACGGCCCGCCATCGGAGCGGTCCGGGCCGGAAGTGGTCCGCGACAGGAGCGGTTCGCGAGACGAGCCGTCCGCAACAGGAGCGGTCCGCCACACGAGCGATCCGCAACACGAGGAGGAGCAGCCGCGTGCGCAAGGTACTCATCGCCAACCGGGGCGAGATCGCGGTCCGGGTGGTCCGGGCCTGCCGGGACGCCGGGCTGGCCAGCGTCGCCGTCTACGCCGACTCCGACCGGGACGCACTGCACGTCACCCTCGCCGACGAGGCGTACGCGCTGGGTGGCGAGACCGCGGCGGAGACGTACCTGCGGATGGAGAAGCTCCTCGACGTGGCCGCCCGGTCCGGGGCGGACGCCGTACACCCGGGTTACGGGTTCCTCTCCGAGAACGCCGACTTCGCGGCCGCGGTGATCGACGCCGGCCTGACCTGGATCGGGCCGAGCCCGCAGGCGATCCGTGACCTCGGTGACAAGGTCACCGCCCGGCACATCGCGCAGCGGGCCGGTGCCCCGCTGGTCCCCGGCACCCCGGACCCGGTGGGCGGCCCGGACGAGGTGCTGGCCTTCGCGGTCGACCACGGGCTGCCGGTCGCGATCAAGGCCGCGTTCGGTGGCGGCGGCCGGGGGCTGAAGGTGGCCCGGACCATGGACGAGATCCCGGCGCTGTTCGAGTCGGCGACCCGGGAGGCGGTCGCCGCGTTCGGCCGTGGCGAATGTTTCGTCGAGCGCTACCTGGACCGGCCCCGGCACGTCGAGGCGCAGGTCCTCGCCGACCAGCACGGCAACGTGATCGTGGTCGGCACCCGGGACTGCTCGCTGCAGCGCCGGCACCAGAAGCTGGTCGAGGAGGCCCCGGCACCGTTCCTCACCGACGAGCAGCGGGCCCGGATCCATGCCAGCGCCAAGGCGATTTGCCGGGAGGCGGGCTACCACGGCGCCGGCACGGTGGAGTACCTCGTCGGTCTCGACGGCACGATCTCGTTCCTGGAGGTCAACACCCGTCTGCAGGTCGAGCACCCGGTGACCGAGGAGACCGCGGGGATCGACCTGGTCCGGGAGCAGTTCCGGATCGCGGCCGGCGAGAAGCTCCGGTTCGACAGCGACCCCATCCCGCGCGGGCACTCGATCGAGTTCCGGATCAACGGGGAGGACCCGGGCCGGGGTTTCCTGCCCGCCCCGGGCACGATCACCGCGCTGCGGCTGTCCTCCGGCCCCGGCGTACGGGTCGACACCGGGGTCGCCGCCGGTGACGTGGTCGGCGGCAACTTCGACTCCCTGCTGGCCAAGGTGATCATCACCGGCGAGACCCGGACCGAGGCGCTGGAACGGGCCCGTCGTGCCCTCGACGAGATGGTGGTGGACGGGATGGCGACCGCGCTGCCGTTCCACCGGCTCGTCGTCCGGGACCCGGCCTTCACCGACGCGCCGTTCCGGGTGCACACCCGGTGGATCGAGACCGAGTTCGACAACGTCGTGCCGGCGTTCACCGCGCCCGCCCCGGCCGCCGAGCCGACCCCGGCCCGCGAGACCGTGGTGGTCGAGGTGGCCGGCAAGCGGCTGGAGGTGAGCCTTCCCGCCGGCTACGGCTCGGGTACGGCGCCTTCTGTCGCCCCGGCCGCTGGCGCCCGGCGGCCGGCCCGCCGGGCCGGAGGCTCCGGTGCGGCCGGTGGCGGCGCCGGCGGCGACGCGCTGACCTCCCCCATGCAGGGCACCATCGTCAAGATCGCTGTTGCCGACGGCGACACCGTGGCCGAGGGCGACCTGGTCGTGGTGTTGGAGGCGATGAAGATGGAACAGCCACTGCACGCGCACCGGGCCGGCGTGGTCAGCGGGCTGACCGCCGAGGTCGGCGCCGTACTCACCGCCGGGGCGACCATCTGTGTGATCAAGTGAACGCCGGCCGTACCCGGCCATCGTCCGGGTCCGGCTCGGGCATGATGGCCGGGTGCGGTTTCTCAGCGGTGCGACGCCCGGGCAGGACCTGACCTACAACGACGTCTTCCTGGCGCCGGTCCGCTCGGCCGTGGAGTCCCGGCTCGACGTCGACCTCTCCACCGGCGACGGGACGGGCACCACGATCCCGATCGTGGTGGCGAACATGACCGCGGTGGCGGGCCGCCGGATGGCCGAGACGGTGGCCCGGCGAGGCGGCCTCACCGTCCTGCCCCAGGACATCCCGATCGACGTGGTCACCGAGGTGATCTCCTGGGTCAAGCGGCGGCACCTGGTACACGACACCGCGATCACGCTCGGCCCGACCGACACCGTCGGCGACGCCATCCACCTGTTGCCGAAGCGGTCGCACGGCGCGGTGATCGTGGTCGACCCGGAGGGTCGGCCGCTCGGCGTGGTGACCGAGGCGGACACGGTCGGGGTGGACCGGTTCGCCCAGCTCCGCCACGTGATGTCCACCGAACTGCACACCGTGCCGGCCGAGGCCGATCCTCGGGCCGGCTTCGACCTGCTGACCCGGGGACGCCGTCGGCTGGCTCCGGTGGTGGACGTGGCGGGCCGACTGGTCGGCGTGCTGACCCGGCAGGGGGCGTTGCGGGCCACCCTCTACCGCCCGGCGCTGGACGACAAGGGCCGGCTGCGGATCGCCGCCGCGATCGGCATCAACGGTGACGTCGCCGGCCGGGCCGCCGCCCTCTTCGAGGCCGGGGTGGACACCCTGGTCGTGGACACCGCGCACGGCCACCAGGAACGCATGCTCCGGGCGCTGCGCGCCGTCCGCGCCCTCGACCCGCCGGTGCCGGTCGCCGCCGGCAACGTGGTGACCGCCGAGGGCGTACGCGACCTCGTCGAGGCGGGCGCGGACATCGTCAAGGTCGGCGTCGGGCCGGGCGCGATGTGCACCACCCGGATGATGACCGGGGTCGGCCGACCGCAGTTCTCCGCCGTACTCGACTGCGCGGCGGCGGCCCGGGGGCTCGGTCGGCACGTCTGGGCCGACGGCGGGGTACGGCATCCGCGCGACGTCGCGCTGGCGCTGGCCGCCGGAGCGGCCAACGTGATGATCGGCACCTGGTTCGCCGGCACCTACGAGTCCCCCGGGGACCTCTACGCCGACGCCGACGGCCGGCGGTACAAGGAGAGCTACGGGATGGCCTCGGCCCGTGCGGTCAGTGCCCGTACGGCCGAGGACAGCGCGTACGACCAGGCTCGCAAGGCGGTCTTCGAGGAGGGCATCTCCAGCGCCCGGATGTACCTCGACCCGTCCCGCCCCGGGGTGGAGGATCTGATCGACGAGATCGTCGCGGGGGTACGCAGCGCCTGCACGTACGCGGGCGCGGCGGATCTGGCGGCGTTCCACGACAACGCGCTGATCGGCGTGCAGAGCGCGGCGGGTTTCACCGAGGGCATGCCGATCCCGACGAGCTGGTGAACCGGGGCGGCCGACGGCCGATCGCCGAAACCGCCGTCCGGCCCAACCGGGTCACCGGCCGCCGCCTCGCCCGCTGGTTCAGCCGGGTCGCTGGCCGTCGCCCGGCTCGCCGAGGGTGAAGAGCAGCCGGAGCACCTCCCGGGACGCCGCCTCCGGGTCAGCTCCGACCTGGTCGACGGGGAGCGCGCCGCCGAGCCACAGGGTGGCGAAGCCGTGCACGATCGACCAGGCGGCCAGGCCGGCCCGGGCCGCGGCCGGCCCCTCCGGTGCCGCCGGCAGGGTGGTGACGCCGGCCTGGAGCGCTCGGGCCGCCCGCCACTTGGCGGCGACCAGTTCCGGATCGTCGGGGTGGAAGAGTTCCGGCCGGAACATCACCTCGAAGTGAGCGCGGTGGCCGACCGCGAACCGGACGTAGCCGACACCGAGTTCGAGCAGGCTGTCGGTCCGCTCGCGGACCCGGTCGAGGGTCTCGGCGAGCAGGCCGAAGCCCTCGGTCGCGAACGCGGTGAGCAGGCCGGCCTTGTCGCCGAAGTGGTGTGCGGGCGCCGCGTGCGAGACGCCTGCCCGGCGGGCCAGGTCGCGCAGGCTGAGCCCGGCGGGGCCTGACTCCCCGATCGCCTCGGCGGTCGCCGCCAGCAGCGCGCGGCGCAGGTCTCCGTGATGGTACGGCCGTCCGGCCGCCTTCGCCTCGGTCATGCCGACAGCATATCTTGCCATTGACAAGATATAGCGACGGAGGCAATCTTTACGGCGACAAGTTCGCCCCTCCTCGAAGGGACCACCGTGATGGCTCCGCTGATCGCCCTGCTCGTCGGCTCGCTCACCGCCCGGCTCGCCGGGTTCCTCGGGCTCGCCGCCCTGGACGGCTGGCAACCCGCCCTCCGGATCGGTCTGGCGCTGATGTTCCTGCTCACCGGGTACGCCCACTTCGCCGCGCCACGCCGGAACGGGCTGATCGCCATGGTGCCGCCCGCACTCCCCCGGCCCGCCCTGCTGGTCACGGTGACCGGCGTACTCGAGTTGGCCGGGGTGGTCGGTCTGCTGGTGCCGGCCACCGCCCGCTGGACCGCCGCCGGGCTCGCCCTGCTGATGCTCGCGATGTTCCCGGCCAACGTCTCCGCCGCGCGGCGCGGGCTGACCCTGGGCGGCCGGCCGGTGACGCCGCTCGGCATCCGGACCGCCATCCAGGTCGTCTTCCTCGCCGCCGCCCTGCTGGTACTCCTCCTGCCGGCCTGAGCCGACCGGCGGTACCCCCGCACCGCGCCGCCCGAGGTCGGGCCCGCGAGCATGGGTGTCACCCGGCCGGCCGGACCCGTCCATGATTCGTTGCGTGATCGGTGCGGCGGGGGCCGGACCGGAGTTGACCCTCTCCCAGGGGGAGGGTCGAGGCTGTCGGAGGTGTCGGTGACGGGGTTGATGCCGATCGGGGTGTTCGCGCGAGCGACCCGGTTGTCCGTACGGGCGCTGCGCAACTATGACCGGCTGGGTCTGCTCGTCCCCGCCTCGGTCGACCCGGACACCGGCTACCGCCGGTACAGCGTCGACCAGTTTCCCCGGGCGGGGCTGGTCCGGCGGCTGCGAGAACTGGAGGTGCCGTTGCCCGAGATCGCCGAGATCCTGGCGGCCGACACCCCGGAGCAGGCCCGCGCCGTTGTCGAGCGGCACCGGGTACGGGTGGCCGCGCGGGCGGCCCGGCTGGACGAGATCGCCGGGCGGTTGGGCGCCGTGCTGGCCGAGCCGGGCCGGGTGTCGGGCTGGCTGGGGGTGTACGAACGGTGGCGTGATGCCCGGCACACCGCCCGCACCCTGGTGCGTGCCCCGTTGGGCGGGTTGGCCGAGACGCTGGCGCCCGGGTTCGCGCGGCTGTTCACCGGCCTCGCCGCGCAGGGAATCGCCCCGGCGGGACCCGCCGGGAGCCGCTACCTCAGCGACGACCTCGACGCGACGGAACTGGAGGTGGAGTTGTTCGTGCCGGTGGCGCGCCCGCCCCGGCCGACCGCGACGATCACCGCCGGGGAACTGCCCGGTTGCCTGCTCACCGCGACCGTCCACGAGGGCGGCCACGACACCATAGAGACCGCCTACCGGTCACTGGGGCGCTGGATTGCCGAGCACGACCGGGTGCTGGCCGGCCCGGCCGAGGAGCACTACCTCGTCCCGCCCGCACCCGGCGTAGCCACGACCGCGCTCCGCACGGAGGTCACCTGGCCGGTCCGGCCCCCGTCGGGCTCCTGAGCGGAAGACCACGGGACCACCAGGGCGAGCGCGGGAGACCGGGAAACCAGGAGACTGAATGATCATCGATGACGTCGGGTTCCCCGCCGGTCGGCACTGCGAGACGACCATGCTCGGCGCCCTGCTGCGCCACGAGGGCGTCGCGCTCTCCGAGCCCATGCTCTTCGGCCTCGGCGCGGGTCTGGGCTTCGTCTACTGGGATGTCAGGACCATGGACTTTCCGTTCCTCGGCGGCCGCACCAAACCGACCACGATCACCCGAGCCGTGGCCGACCGGCTGGGCCTGACACTGCACATCCAGGAGACCGCCTCAGCCGGTAGAGCCTGGCGGAACGTCACCGCCGCCCTCACCGCCGGACGCCCGGTCGGCCTGCAACTGGACTCCTACCACCTGGACTACTTCACCACGAAGGTCCACTTCGGGGCCCACTTCGTCGCGATGTACGGCTACGACGACACCCACGCCTACCTGATCGACACCGCCGAGCAGGGCGGCGCCGTGACGACCACGCTGGCCAGCCTGGCCCGGGCCCGCGGCGAACGCGGACCGATGACCGCCCGCAACCGCTCCTTCACCGTCACCGGTCCCACCGACCGGCCCGATCTGGGCAGGGCGATCCGGGCGTCCATCCGCGACAACGCCCACACCTTCCTCAACCCGCCCATCACCAACCTCGGTCACCGCGGCATCAACAAGGCGGCCCGGCAGGTCGCGCGGTGGCTCGACCGGTCGAGCGACCCGTCCCGCGACCTTCCGCTCGCCGCCTCGCTGATGGAACGCGGCGGGACCGGCGGCGCCCTGTTCCGGGCCATGTACCGCGACTTCCTCGCCGAGAGCGCCACGATCGTCGACGACGACAACGTCCGCCTCGGTCACCAGCTGTACGCCGAGATCGCCCCGTTGTGGACCGAGGTCTCCCGGCACATCGCGGCCGCCGGGGAAACCGGCGACCAGGACCAGCTGAACCGGGCCTCGGCGATCCTCACCGACCTGGCGGACCGGGAGCGCCACGCCATGCGGATCCTGGCCGGTGTGCGCGGCGACTGACCACCCGACACAGACGTCCAGCACCGCCGGACTGAGCCGGGTCGAGGTCGTCGGCCCGCCGGTCACCGCGCTCGACGCCCCGGGCAACGCTCAGCGCAGCAGTTCCGCCGAACGGTTCCGTACGACGGCGGAGACCAGCGAGACCGCGGCGTCCACGGCCATCGGCGGCAGTTCCCGTCCGTCGCGCAGCCGCAACGACAGTTGTCCGGCCGCCGCCTCCCGCGCCCCGACCACGGCCGCGTACGGCACCCGGCGGGCGATCGCGGCCCGGACCCGGGCGCCGAGCGAACCGTCCGACACCAACTCGACGCGCAGTCCCGCCGCCAGGTACGCCCGACGGACCGCCTCGGCCGCCTCGACCTGTGCGGGACCGACCGGGAGAACCTGGACCTGCATCGGCGCGTACCAGGCCGGAAAGGCGCCGTCGTGCACCTCGGTCAGGTACGCGAAGAGCCGTTCCAGGCTGCCCACCAGACTCCGGTGCACCAGCACCGGTCGGGCCCGCCGGCCGTGCCGGTCGGTGTAGGACAGGTCGAACCGGGCCGGTTTGTCGAAGTCGAGTTGGATGGTGGCGAGGGTCTGCTCCCGACCCGCCCCGTCCCGGATCTGAATGTCGATCTTCGGCCCGTAGAACGCCGCCTCCCCGGCCGCCTCGACGTACGGCAGCCCGGACAGCGCGTCCCGGAGCAGGTTCTCGGCCCGGTGCCACATCCCGTCGTCACCGACGTACTTCTCGCCCGGTCCGCGCAGCGAGAGGCGGAACCCGGCCGGTCGTACCCCGAGTGCCGCGTGGGCCACCCGGATCAGGTCGAGGATCTCGGCGACCTCGGCACCGACCTGCTCCTCGGCGCAGAAGTTGTGCGCGTCGTTGAGGGAGATCGCCCGGACCCGGCTCAACCCGCCGAGCACCCCGGACCGCTCCGGCCGGTACATCGCGCCCAGTTCGGCGACCCGCAGCGGCAGTTCCCGGTAGGACCGCCCCCGGGACCGGAAGACCAGGCAGTGGTGCGGGCAGAGCGCCGGTCGGAGCAGGAACTCGTCGTCGTCGCTGAGCCGCAGCGGCGGGAACATGTCGTCTTCGAAGTAGCCGAGATGCCCGGAGAGCTGGAACAGCTCGCGCCTGCCCAGCGGCGGCGAGTAGACGTGCTGGTAGCCGGCCCTCCGCTCCAGTTCGCGCAGGTACTCCTCGATGCTGTGCCGGGCGGCGGCGCCGGCCGGCAGCCAGATCGGCAGGCCGGCGCCGGAGAGCGGATCGGCGTGGAACAGCTCAAGCTCGCGGCCGAGCTTGCGGTGGTCGACCATGACAGTCTCCTGGTTCGGGTACGGCCCGCGCCCCGCCTGAAGGGGGAGGACGGCACGGGACGACACCCGCCCGGGACACGACGAGGCCCCGGAGCGGATCGCCCCGGGGCCTGTCGACGGAATGGTGCGTCAGCGCGGCACGCCGGGGTGTCCCGGCGTCGTCGTCATCTGCCCGCTGCGCATGCCCGTCACGCTACGACCGCACCCGCTGTCGGCGCAGCCGAATTTCGCCCACGGGTGGGCACCGGAGCGGCGCCGGTCAACGGCGCAGTCGCCGTACCCGGTCCTTGACGGTCAGCCAGAGGCTGCCGAGCAGCAGCATCGACAGCAGCACCGCGACCATCGCCAGCACCGACGCGACCAGCAGCACCAGCGGCCGGGGCGGCAGGTCGGCGCGGGCCGGGAGCTTGCGGGCGCCCCGGTCGCCGATGGTCACCGTCGACCCGATCTCGGAGACGTCGAAGAAGCCCCGCTTGTGCGGCCTGATCCGGTCGACATCGCCGTCGCTCCAGACGACGTCGGCCTCGCAGACGTACCAGTAGCCGAAGCCCTCGCCGATCGGACCGCGACGTTCACAGGACCGCACCGTCGCCTGCCCGGTCCGGCGGTCCTCGTCGAAGCCCGGCCCGGTGAACTGGGCCACCGTCATCGCCGACTCGGCGGTGAGGAAGACGACCACCAGCAGCACCAGCACCCCGCCGGTGTCGGTCAGCCAGCGGCGCAGTCTCGGCATCGCGGCCCGCCTGGCCGCCAGCTCACGGGTCCGCTCGGCCCGTTCCTCGTCGGCGCGGTCCAGATCCGCCAACTGCTCGTCGATCTCCGCGCGGCGTCGCGCGAGCCGCTCGCGGAACTCCTCGTCGGAACCCATCGCCGCTCCACCGGGTGTGCTGCTCAGCAGGGAGGTACCGCGTGGTGGGCCGCCGGCGCGGGACCCGCCGGCGGCCCGATGGCCAACCGCTTCGCCACCAGGAACGGGGGACCCGGGGACCACGGCTCGCGCGCCGACCACGGTACGCCGACAGCGCCGCAGCCGCCGCCCCGAGGAGATCTGTACCCGGATCCGGACCCGGCGGGGCTACTCCAGCCCGTGCAGCATCAGCTGGCGGGCCGCCTCGGTGATCGAGCCGGACAGCGAGGGATAGATGGTGAAGGTGAGGGCCAACTGGTCGACCGTGAGGTTGTTCTCCACCGCCATGGTGATCGGCAGGATCAGCTCACTGGCGTGCGGCGACACCACCACGCCGCCGACGACCTGGCCGCTGGCCGGCCGGCAGAACAGCTTCACGAAACCGTCCTGCAGGTCGGCCATCTTGGCCCGGGCGTTGCCGGCCAGCGGCAGCATCACCTGGCGGGCCGGGACCCGCCCGGAGTCGACCTCGTCCTGGGACACCCCGACGGTGGCCAGTTGCGGATCGGTGAAGACGTTGGCGGAGACGGTACGCAGCCGCAGCGGCGAGACCGCCTCGCCGAGCGCGTGCCACATCGCGATCCGGCCCTGCATGGCGGCCACGCTGGCCAGCGGCAGCACGCCGGTGCAGTCACCGGCGGCGTAGATGCCGGGGACGTTGGTACGGGAGACCCGGTCGACGGTGACGTAACCGCCGGGGGCGACCGTCACGCCGTACTCGGGCAGGCCGAGGTCGGCGGTGTTCGGCACCGAGCCGACCGCCATCAGCGCGTGCGATCCGGAGACCGTCCGCCCGTCGGCGAGTTCGACCTCCACCCCGTCGCCGACCCGCCGGACCGCGTTGGCCCGCGAGTTGTTCAGGATCGTCATGCCCCGGGACCGGAACACCTGCTCGATCGCGGACGCCGCGTCGGCGTCCTCGTGCGGCATCACCCGGTCGCGGCTGGAGACGAGGGTCACCTCGACCCCCATCGCCAGGTAGGCGCTGGCGAACTCGGCACCGGTGACCCCGGAACCGATGACGATCAGTCGTTCCGGCAGCTCCGGCAGGTTGTACACCTGGCGCCAGTCGAGGATCCGCTCGCCGTCCGGTACGGCGGTCGGCAGCACCCGGGGAGTCGCCCCGGTCGCGATCAGGACCGTCGAGGCGTCCATCGAGTATGTCTCGGCACCGTCGGCGGGCGTCACCAGCACCCGGTGGGTGTGACCGAGGGTGTCCTCGCCCAGCTTGGCCCGCCCGGAGACGAAGGTCACCCCTGCCTTGACCAGCTTGGCCTGGATGTCCGCCGACTGGGCGAGCGCGAGCCGCTTGACCCGGCCGTGCACCGTCGTGGCGTCGACCGTGATCGCCTCCAGGCCGTCCGAGTGGACCCCGAACTCCTCCGTGTCGCGGTAGCCGGTCACCACCTCGGAGCTGGCGATGAAGGTCTTGGAGGGGACGCAGTCGTGCAGGACGCAGGCGCCACCGGCCCCGTCCGTCTCGACCACCGTCACGTCGGCGTCGAGCTGCGCGGCGACCAGTGCTGCCTCGTAGCCAGCCGGCCCCCCGCCGATGATCACGATCCGGCTCACCGCGGTCGCCCTCCGTCGCTGCTCACAGTGACAATCTTGCCCACAACCCGACCGACACGCACGGTCGTGTTCTCCCCCGCCCCTCCACCAGGCTATCGTCATCGCCGTGCGTCATTACGCCGCGTACGGCTCGAACCTCGACCCGGCCCGGATGCGGGCCTACTGTCCGCACTCACCGATGGTGGGTACCGGCTGGCTCGAAGGCTGGCGCCTCACCTTCGCCGGTGACGGCGTGCTCGGCTGGGAGGGCGCCGTCACCACCATCGTCGAGTCACCCGGCGACCGGGTCTTCGTCGCGCTCTACGACGTGCACGCCTGGGACGCCGCCCAACTCGACGAGGTCGAGGGGGTGGTCTCCGGCACGTACCGCAAACTGCACGTCCGGGTGGTCACCCTGGACGGCGAGGTGACCGCCTGGGTGTACGTCTTCGCCGGCTACGAGGGCGGGCTGCCGACCGCCTGGTACCTGTCGGAGATCGCCAACGCGGCGGAGAAGGCCGGCGCCCCGGACGACTACGTCGCCGAGCTGCGCGCCCGCCCCACCGGCACCGCCTCCGCCTGACGCCCGCCCGGCCGGTGACGGGTGGGGCCGGATGCCCCGCTCCGGGCGGCCAGGCTTGATCCCGATGCTGGTCACCCGGCCCCACCGGACAACACCGACCGCACGGTCACCCGGTCGCCCGGCTCACGGTGCCGGCGGCGGGCACGGGATCTCCACCGTCAGCCGGGTCGGCCCGCCGGGTGGGCTGTCCAGCGTCAGTGCGCCGTCGAAGGCGCCGAGCCGCCGGCGTACCCCGGCGAGTCCGGTGCCCCGGTCCGGGTCGGCGCCGCCCCGACCGTCGTCGGTGACGACGATCCGCAGCGCCGTACCGGTGTGTCCGACGGTGATCTCGACCTGACCCGCGCCGGCGTGCCGGACCGCGTTGGCCAGTGCCTCCAGGGTGCTGAAGTACGCCGCCGACTCCACCGGCGGGTCGAGCCGCCCCGGCAGGTCGCCGGTGACCCGTACCGGCACCGGGCTGTCCAGCGCCACGGCGCGGACCGCGTCCGGCAACCCGCGCTCGGCCAGTACCGGCGGGTGGATGCCGCGTACCAGGTCACGTAGCTCGGTCAGGGCGGCGGCCGAGGCGTCCCGGGCCTGGGACACCAGCGCCCGCGCGGCGGCCGGGTCCTCCTCGATCAGCCGTTCGACGTCGGCCAGGTTCAGCCCGACCGCGATCAGCCGGGCCTGCGCCCCGTCGTGCAGGTCCCGCTCGATCCGGCGCAGTTCGGCCGCCTGGGTGTCGACGGCGTCGGCCCGGGTCTCGGTGAGCCGGTGTACCCGCTGGGCCAGCGACGCCGACCTGGTGGGGGCGAGCAGCAACCGGTCGTACCGGGCCCGGACCCGGAGCAGCACCGGCCCGAGCAGCATCCCGACGGCCGCGCTGGCGAGGCCCAACAGCGGAGACGCCCAACCCGGCAGCCAGCCGAGCGCCGGCGCCAGGTGGGTGACGCCGTACCAGAGGTACCAGGGGGTGACCCACTCCCCGGTGGCCAACCCGATCGGCACCGCCCACGGCGCCCACCACAGCGGCTGCGCGACCAGGCCGAACAGGCCCAGCCCGAGCAGGGCGGCCGGAATCAGCCCGAGCACCCCGACCAGCGGGTTGGTGGCCATCCACAGCAGGTCCCGCCAGGTCGCCGGGTCGGTGAACAGCCAGTCGTACCCCTGGGCCCGGACCGCCGCCGCCCGGTCGGGGTGCAGGGTACGGCCGACCCGGTACCGACCGTCGGAGTCTGGCGGCGGCGGCTCCGGATACGGCCGGTACGGCTCCGGAACGACCACCCCGGCCCACGTCCAGAGGTACCTGCGATGGCGGCCCACCAGCGACCGGGTCAGCTTCGACACCTGCGGCGACAGCGCGGTCCAGGCGACCGGCAGGGTCACCAGTTCGAGCAGGAAGCCGCCGAACGCCGCGAAGCCCAGTCCACTGAGCCCGGCGCCGTACCAGGCGTCGTCGTACCGCTTCCGGGTCCACCGGACCAGTCCCGACCGGTGCCACCACGTTTCGCCGGGCGGCCCGAGCATCAGCCGGGTCCACCGGGCGTGCAGCCGCAACGCCACCGGCCCGAGCCCGAAACCGAGCCCGGCCAGCGCCAGTCCGGTCGGTACCGCCAGGGCCGGCGGCACCGCCCCGACGACCGGAGCCGCGCCCCCGGTCAGGGCGAGCGTGCCGAGCCAGGCTCCGGCGGTGGCCAGCAGCGGCGGAACCAGCACCGCCAGCCCGCCTACGAACGGGGTGAGGTGCAACCACAGCCAGTGGCGGAGGGCGGCCGGATTCTCCGAGCGCCAGCTCAGTTCGAGGAGGTACGCCGGCATCCGGGGTGACCGGTACAGCTCGTTGGCGTAGACGTACCAGCCGTCGGCCCGACGCTCGGGTGCCGGCGGCCCGGGACGTGGTTCGGCCTCCACCGGAATTCCGCCCCACCGCCCGGCCAACCGCCGGCCCAGGTCCGTCAGCCAGTCGGCGGCCCGGGCCGTGTGCAGGAACGGCACGACGACGGTGGCCGCGACGACCAGCAGGACGGACATCGCCAGGCCGAGCAGGCCCAGCCCGAGCTGGGCCAGGCTCCGGACGAAGGCGACAGCGCGCCGGCGCATCATGCGTACAGTCTGGTCGGCGGCTGCCCGGGGTGGACTGCTGGTACGCGCCCGGTCGGGGTGTAGTTACCCCCACCCCGGCCGGGTACGTGGACGCATTCCGAGCACCGGCCCCGATTTCTAGCGTTCTTCCCATGACAGTCATCGAGGTCAGCAACCTGCAGAAGCGGTACGGCGCCCAGGTCGCCGTCCGGGACGTCTCCTTCGAGGTACGCGCCGGGGAGATCTTCGGGATCGTCGGCCCGAACGGTTCCGGCAAGACCACCACGGTCGAGTGCCTGACCGGGCTGCGCCGGGCCGACGGCGGGACGGTCCGGGTGCTCGGCCTGGACCCCGACTCGGCCCGTGCCGAGTTGCGCCGCCAGGTCGGCGTACAACTCCAGGAGAGCCAACTGCCGGACCGGTTGAAGGTCTGGGAGGCGCTCGACCTGTACAGCTCGTTCTATCCGGAGCCGGTGGACTGGCGGGCGCTGCTGGACGACATGGGACTCGCCACGAAGCGGAACACCGTGTTCGCCAAGCTCTCCGGCGGGCAGAAGCAGCGGCTGTCGATCGCGCTCGCCCTGGTGGGCAATCCCCGGATCGCCGTACTCGACGAGTTGACCACCGGGCTGGACCCACAGGCCCGCCGGGACACCTGGCAGCTCATCCGGGACGTACGCGACCGAGGCGTGACGGTCGTGCTGGTCACCCACTTCATGGACGAGGCCGAGCGGCTCTGCGACCGGCTCGCCGTCATCCGGGCCGGTGAGGTCGTCGCGATCGACACCCCGGCGAACCTGGTCGCCCGGGCCGAGATACCCGGAGTCGCGCAGCCGACCCTGGAGGACGCCGTCCTCGCCCTGACCCACCCGGCGAACTCCGCCACCAGGAACTGACCCACCGTCCGGCCGGCCTCGCCCGGAACCGGTCCGCCGCCGCCCGCCCGCACTCCACCGGACCGCGCTCACCCGAACCCGAAGGATCGAGGAGATCCCATGAACGCCACCGCTTCCCGTACCACCGACCGGTCCGGTGCCCCCATCGCGCCGACGCCGCGCCGGATCGCCGTCCGGAGCACCACGAAACTGATCGTCGCCGAGGCGAAACTCTTCGTCCGGGAGCCCCTCGGGGCGTTCTTCGGCATCGCCTTCCCGGCCATCCTGCTCCTGGTGCTCGGCAGCGCCATGCCGGGGTTCGACGAACCGAGCGCCGACATCGGCGGCCGCCGGCCGGTCGAGGCCTACGTACCGGTCGTGCTGGCCCTGGCGATCGGCACCGTGGCCCTGGTCAACCTGCTGAACACCCTGGCCACGAACCGGGAGCGGGGGATCCTGCGAAGGCTCTCCACCACACCCGTCCCGCCGGTCCGGCTGCTGGTGGCCCAACTCGTCGTCAACGTGGTCGCACTGGTCGTCGGCGCGGCGCTGGCCGTGCTCGGTGCCTGGGCCGGCTTCGGGATCGACCTGAGCCCGAACCTTGCCGGACTGCTGCTCGCCTTCGTGCTCGGCTCGGCCTCGATGGTGACGCTGGCGGTACTCGTCGCCGCCTTCACCCCGACCAATCGGGCCGCAGTGGCGGTCGGCAGCCTGATCTACTACCCGCTGCTCTTCGCCGCCGGGGTCTGGACGCCCGGCCCGCTGATGCCCGAGGGCGTACGCCGGGTCGCCGACTTCACCCCGCTCGGCGCGGCCTCCCAGGCCCTCCAGGACGCCTGGGCCGGCGACTGGCCGCAGCCGCTGCACCTGGCCGTGCTGACCGGGTTCACCGTCGGCTTCGGGGCGCTGGCGACGAGGCTGTTCCGCTGGACCTGAGCCCTGGGCGGAGCCCCTTCCTGTCCCTGAGCGGTCAGGGAGGGGCTCCGCGACGTCGCTCAGTCCGGTTTGGACGGAGACCTCCGCACCGAGGTCAGCGCGCCGCCGAGCAGGCCGACCAGTTCCACCCGTTCCTCGGCGCCGAGCAGGCCGAAGGCGGGCGAGACGATCCGGTCGGTCACCGACTCCACCCACAGTCGCCGTCGTACCAGCGGGCCAACCGGCGGGTACGGCGGCGACCAGCCGTACGCGACCGCGCCCGACTCGCCCTCCGGACCGGCCAGGATGATCTCCATCGGGGTCATTCCGGCCGCCCGGACCGCCATCAGGCTCGCCCCGGAGTAGTACTCGTAGAGCAGGTGCAGCAGCACCGCGGCGCGGGCGGCGGGTGCGGCGTCGGCCGGCACCGGCAGGCCCCGCCACGCGGCGAAGAGCGGCATCCCGGCCGCGTCCGCCGCCGCCACCACCGGCGTCAGGAGTTCGACCAGCCGTCCCGTCTGGGGCAGCCCGGCGAGGTAGTCGATTCCCCAGCGGCAGCACTCGGCCCGGCTGACCTCGGCCACCTCGCTCGGCTTCGCCACCTCGGCGGCGGTGTCCCAGCCGTCGGCGACGGCGTCGGGGGCGACGATCCCGATGGCGGCGGCGACGGTCTCGGCCCGTACGTCGCCGAGCACCGCACCTCGCCCGGTCACGAAGAACGCCCAGCCGGAGATGCCCATCTGGCGCGCCTGGCGCAGGGTACGCGGGCACTCGATGAACGCGCTGCCCAACTTCAGCACGCTCGGCCTGGCCGCCGTGGCGGCCTGCTCGGGGGTCAACGACACCGCCTTCCGGGTCCGGGTCGCGGACGTACTGCCCGCGTCACCCGCTTGAGTGTGCCTCGCGTACCGGCTTTCCGGGAGCCCTGCCCGGTTTTCCGGAAGACCTGTCCTCCGCCGCCAGTGCCTCGACGGCGGCCTGGACCTCGCCGACCCGCCGTCGGGCGGCGACCGCGCCCCGCTCGGCGGCCTTCCGGGCCACTCTGGCCTGGCCGACCGCCCGCTCGGCGGCGACCCGCCGCCGTTGCAGGTCGGCCAGGGCCTTCTCCAGCTCGGCCAGGGTCGCGGCGCCGTCCCGCTCGACCTCGACGACGCGGGCCAGCTCCGCCTCCGCCCGTTCCTGTCGGGCACGCGCGTCCGCCAGTGCCCGGTCGAGGGCCCGGCGTCGGCTGGTCCGCGCCTCCGCCCGCGCGGCCTCCGCCTCGGCCTCAGCCGTCTCCGCTGCCTTTGCCTTCGCCTCTGCCGCCTCCGCCGACTTCGCCTCCGCCGACTTCGCCTCCGCCGACTTCGCCTCAGCCGCCGTCGACCGGGCGTCCCGCCGGCGACGCGCGGTCTCCGGTCGCGCCTCCGGTGCCGGACCGGCCGTCGGCGCCCCGGCACCTTCCGCGCCGGCCCCGGGCGGCTCGGCCTCCTCCGGGCCGCCCACGATCAGCCGCAACTGCGGCCGGGGCACCTCGCCGAAGCCGGCGTAGCTGGCCGCTCGGACCAGCCGGCCGGACCTGACCTGCTCGGCGACATCCGCGTCGGCGAGTGCGGCGTTCAGTGTCGTCTCCACCTCGGCCAGGGGAAGTTTGCCGGCGGCGAGCCGGGGATCCGCCTCCACGGCCAACGTCCGCGCCTCGCCGACCAGTGCGGAGACCACCCGGCGCCGCTGTGCGGAGAGTTCCCGCAGTTGTGGCCCGCGCAGTTCCCGTTGCGCGGCGTGCAACCCGGCCGACAACTCGACCAGTTCCGCCACCAACTCCCGCCGGTGTGCCACGAGCAGGTTGACCAGCCAGGCGGCGACGGTCGGCTTACGGAGTTTCGCGATCTCCCGGGCGGCGGCGACGTCCCCGGCGGCCCGGGCCGTGGCGACGGCTTCGGCCCGGGCGGCGACAAAGCCGTCCGGTGGCACCGTGTAGAGCCGGTCGACGAGTTCCCGGGACATCTCCGCCATTGTGCCGGCGCGCTCAGGCCACGGCGGTTCCGGGCTCCAGGCGGGCGTACTCGCAGTTCGCCAGCCGGCGCAGGTTCGCGTCGTAGAGCGTCAGACCTGCATCCCCGAGCAGCCCGTCGTGCAGGGCGTACGCCCGGCGCGGGGCGACCGCCCGGACGAAGTCGACCGAGTCGGAGAGTTTGAGCCAGGGACCGGAGATCGGCACGAACAGCGTCTCCACGTGCGCGCCCTCCGGTACGTCGAACGAGTCGCCCGGGTGGTACACGGAGTCGTTGACCAGGAATCCGAGGTTCACCACCCGGGGAATCTCCGGGTGGATCTCCGCGTGCCAGCCCCCGTACGCGCGTACCCGGAATCCGGCCGCCTCGAACGAGTCCCCGGACTGGACCGTGTTCACCACCCCGTTCAGCGCGTCCAGTCTGGTGGCCACCTCCGGGTGGGTGTGGACGGTCACCGACGGGCGCTTGCCGAGCGCGTCGGCGAGCGCGTCGACGTCGAGGTGGTCGACGTGCTCGTGGGTGATCAGCACGGCGTCCACCCCGTCCAGGGCGGCCCGCTCGGTGAGCGTGCCCGGATCGATGACCAGCACCGCCCCGTTGTCCTCCACCCGTACGCAGGCGTGGCCGTACTTGGTCACTCGCATCGAGACTCCCCAGTCGCCGAATCGTGATGTCCCTTGGGCAGTCTGCCGGAACCGGGACTGGTTCGCGGCGCGTCTGACGGATCACTTTCAGCGGGCGCACAGGGACGGGAGCGGGGAGATGAGCGGACGAAGCGGCAGTGGACCGGGGTGGTCACGGCGGCTGGCCGTACTGCTGGGCGCGGTGACGGTGGTGTCCGGTCTGGCGTTGGCCGGTTGCTCGGCCGGCGGCGAGGACTCCGGCAGTGCGGTGGAGCCGAACTCGGCGGTGGAGCAGGCGAATCCGGAGCAGCCGGCGGTGGGTGGCGCCGCTCCGGCGGAGGGTCAGCCGAATCAGCCGGCGCGGGATCCGGACGCTCCGGAGCTGGCGGTCAACCAGCGGGCGATCGTCTACACCGGCTCGATCACGATCCGGGTCGACGATGTCGACCAGAAGGCGGCGCAGGCGGCGGCGATCGCGACCGGTGCCGGCGGCTTCGTCGGCGGCGACACCCGGAGCAGCGACCCGTCCAGCGCGGAGGCGACGCTGCAGCTGCGGGTGCCGGCCGACCGGTTCACCGCTGCCGTCGACGCTCTCGCCGGACTCGGCTCCCAACTCCGCCGGGACATCAAGACCGACGACGTCACCGAGGAGACGCTCGACCTGGACGCCCGGCTCGCCACCCAGCGGGCCCGGGTGGAGAACGGACGCCGGCTGCTGGCGCAGGCGAAGTCCCTCTCCGATCTGGTGATGCTGGAGGGCGAGCTGGCCCGCCGGGAGGCGGACCTCGCCTCGCTGGAGGCGAAGAAGCGCCGGCTGGCCGACCTGACGGCGCTCTCCACGATCACCGCGGTGCTGCTCGGGCCGAACGCCGAGGACGACACCCGGGACGAGCCGGCGACCGGCTTCGTGGCCGGGCTCAAGGGTGGTTGGCGGGCCTTCGTCGCCTCACTGGAGATCCTGCTGACCGTCCTGGGTGCCCTGCTGCCCTGGCTCGTCGCGCTCGGCCTGCCAGCGGTCGGGGTCGGCTGGCTGGTCCGGCGGCTCCGTCGCCGGCGTCGGCCGGCCCCGATGCCGGCCAGGCCCAACGGTCCGGTCTCCTCACCGGGTCCCTCGGCGTCCAGCTGACCGCGGCCGGGGATGGCCGTCGGCCCGCCCGGTGGGTGGCGGCCGGCGCACGATCCCGTCGGCGCCCGACCCGGCCGGCTCCCGGAAGGGCCGGCTCGACCGCCACCGGGCCGGTTCAGTCGGCGATCGCCTTGAGCGCGGTCTGCACCAGCAGCCGGACGCCCACCGCGATCGCCCGCTCGTCCACGTCGAAGGTCGGCCGGTGCAGGTCGACGTTTGCCGCCGCCCGACCCACACCGAGCCGGGCCAGCGCGCCGGGCACGTGCTCCAGGTACCAGGAGAAGTCCTCGCCGCCCATGCTCTGCGGCGTCTCGGCGACCCCGGCCGGACCGGCGGTGGCGACCGTGGCGGCGGTGAGCACCCGGATCGACCGGGCGTCGTTGACCACCGGCGGCCGGCCGCGCAGGTACTCGATGTCGACGGTGGCACCGGTCGGGGCGATCACGTCGCGGACCACCTGGGTGACGATCTTCGGTGCCTGCTCCCAGGTGTCGCGGTCCAGCACCCGCAGCGTGCCGGCGGCCATCGCCTCGTTCGGGATGACGTTGTACTGGGTGCCGGCCGATGCCTGCCCGAAGACCAGCAGCAGCCCACTGTTCGCCGCTACCCGGCGACTGACCAGGGCGGGTACCTCGGTGACCAGCCGGCCGAGGGCGTCGACCAGGTCGACGGTCAGGTGCGGCCGGGCGGTGTGCCCGCCGGGGCCGCTGAGCCGGACGGTGATGTTGTCCGCGGCGGCGGTGATCGGGCCGACCCGCAGGCCGACCTGACCCACCGGCAGGTTGGGGTCACAGTGCAGGGCGAAGATCTGGGTCACGTCGGTCAGGCCGCCGGCCTCGATGACCTCCAGCGAACCGCAGGGCAGGATCTCCTCCGCCGGCTGGAAGATCAGCCGGACCCGTCCGGCCAGTTCGCCCCGTTCGGCGAGCCGGGCCAGCAGCAGGCCGACGCCGAGCACCATCGTGGTGTGCACGTCGTGCCCGCAGGCGTGGCAGGCACCCTCCACGGTGGAGCGGTACGGCACGTCCTTGACGTCGATCAGCGGAAGCGCGTCCAGATCGGCCCGGAGCGCGATCACCGGACCGTTCGGGCGCCCGTCGATGTCGCAGATCACCCCGTTGCCCTTGGGCAGCAGCCGCGGCGCGAGGCCGGCGACGGAGAGTTCCCGGGCGATCAGCGCCGCGGTGTTGAACTCCTGCCCGGACAACTCCGGGTGGGCGTGCAGGAACCGCCGGGTCGCGATCAGGTCGGGCAGCCGGAGGTCCAGCGCCTGGTCCAGCCCGAAGGGCAGGGGTTCGGCACCGGGTGCCGTCTCGGATCCCGTCGTCTCTGATCCCGACGACGCCAGCGGGCTGCCGGCCGGCAGTTGCAACGCACTCGTCACGTCGAATTCTCGATCACTGTGAATGGGATGGGACTCGGACAGCCTAGACCGCCGACGGTGACGCTGCGCAACCTCGTTCTGGTAGCGATCAGACAGCACAGCGTCACGAAAGCCCTGGTAGGAGCGTTCGGCGGCGTACGGAGAGCTGCTCAAGCCACCCTCAGAAGCCGCCATCTGTCCCACACCTCCTACAACGCGTGACGGAATCGCCGGTCACGACCCCTACCCGGAGTCGAGCCACCCGACCGAAATGTCGCACCGTCCGGAGGATTCCTCGAAACCGGCGATCGCGATCACCGACCGTCACCGTGCGGATGACAGGGATCTGCATCCTGACAGGCCGGCCCAGGGCCGGTACGGACAACATGTCCGTCACCGTGCCCGCCCGACCCATTCCGGCGGCTTACCCCGAATGCCGCCGGAACATTCCCGCTCCGACGGTTCCGCGGCCGGGACGACGGTCCACCGGCGGCCCGGAGCGGCCGGCGATCAGAACTGGTCGCTGGGCCGGTACGTGCCCCAGACCTCGCGCAGCACCCCGCAGACCTCGCCCACGGTGGCCCGGGCCCGCAGCGCCTCCCGCATCGGGTAGAGCACGTTCTCCGTCCCCGAGGCGGCGGTACGCAGCTCGTCCAGGGCCCGCCGCACCGCGTCCGCGTCCCGCTCGGCGCGCAGCCGGGCCAGCCGCTCGACCTGGGCCGCCTCGATCGCCGGGTCGACCCGGAGCGGCTCGTACGGCTCCTCCTCGTCCACGGTGAACCGGTTGACCCCGACCACCACCCGGTCCCCGGACTCGATCTCCTGAGCCACCCGGTACGCCGAGGTCTCGATCTCCCGCTTCTGGAAGCCCGCCTCGATCGCCTCCACCGCCGAACCGAACTCGGCGACCCGGGCCATCAGGTCCCGGACCCCGGTCTCGATCTCGTCGGTCATCGCCTCGACCACGTACGAGCCGGCGAACGGGTCGACGGTGGCGGTCAGGTCCGTCTCGTACGCCAGCACCTGCTGGGTCCGCAGCGCCAGCCGGGCGGCCTTCTCGGTCGGCAGCGCGATCGCCTCGTCGAAGCTGTTGGTGTGCAGCGACTGGGTGCCGCCGAGCACCGCGGCGAGGCCCTGCACCGCGACCCGGACCAGGTTCACCTCGGGCTGCTGCGCGGTCAGTTGCACCCCGGCCGTCTGGGTGTGGAAGCGCAGCATCAGCGACTTCGGGTCGCGGGCGCCGAACTCGTCGCGCATCAGCGCGGCCCAGATCCGCCGGGCGGCGCGGAACTTCGCCACCTCCTCCAGCAGGGTGGTCCGGGCGACGAAGAAGAACGACAGCCGGGGTGCGAAGTCGTCGACGGCCAGCCCGGCGGCGAGCGCGGCCCGGACGTACGCGATCCCGTTGGCCAGGGTGAAGGCGATCTCCTGCACCGGGGTCGCCCCCGCCTCCGCCATGTGGTAGCCGGAGATCGAGATGGTGTTCCACTTCGGTACGTCCTCGCGGCAGTACGCGAAGGTGTCGGCGACCAGCCGCAGCGACGGCTTCGGCGGGAAGATGTACGTCCCCCGGGCGATGTACTCCTTGAGGATGTCGTTCTGGATGGTGCCGTTGAGCGCCGTGCCGGGAACTCCGGACTCCTCCGCGACGAGCTGGTAGAGCAGCAGCAGCACCGAGCCGGGCGCGTTGATCGTCATCGAGGTGGAGACCTTGTCCAGGGGGATTCCGGCGAACAGGGTCCGCATGTCCTCGATGGAGTCGATCGCCACCCCGACCTTGCCCACCTCGCCGTGCGCGATCGGGTGGTCGGAGTCGTACCCCATCTGGGTGGGCAGGTCGAAGGCGACGGAGAGGCCCATCGTGCCGGCGTTGAGCAGCTGGTGGTAGCGGGCGTTGGACTCGGCGGCGGTTCCGAAGCCGGCGTACTGCCGCATGGTCCACGGCCGCGACGTGTACATCGTCGGGTAGACCCCCCGGGTGTACGGGAACCGTCCCGGCACGCCGAGCCGCTCGTCCAGCCCGCCCCGCACGTCGGTGGCGTCGTAGACCGCCTTGATCGGGAATCCGGACTCGCTCAACCGACCTTCACTCATGACCGGCATGGTAGATCCCAGCTGGCGGGACGGCGGCGGGTAGCGGCCCGACGGTGACCGGTCCGGCACGACCGGGGTTCCCGGCCGGACCGCGCACCGCGCTCGGGCGGGTGTCGGAACCGGACACCGGGCCGGAAACCGGGTGAGCGATCGGGCACTTGGGGTGAGAAAAACGAGCGGTCAGTGAAGAGATCAACACATACTGTCTAGTTCTGCCATACTCCGGCGGTTGTCTTTCCCTTCTGCGGTCGGAACCCGCAATATAGGGGGGTTCTGTCCTGTGCCCCTCAATTCTCTCGGTGGCTCTTCTGTGACTCAGATCCCGACGTGGAGTGGCGGACCGGTCAATCCCCCGAACGGACGTGCGGCACCCGGCATCACCATCGGTGGCCGGTACTCGTTGCGGGCGGCGGTCGGCCACGGCGGCATGGGCACGGTGTGGCGTGCCGCCGACACGCTGCTGCGCCGCGACGTGGCGGTCAAGGAGGTCGTGCTCCCCGCGGGGCTCGCCCCCAGCGACCGCGACTCGATGTACCAGCGCACCCTGCGCGAAGCCCGGGCCGCCGCGGCCCTGCAACACCCCGCCGTCGTCCAGGTCTACGACGTGGTGACCGAGGGCGGACGCCCCTGGATCGTGATGGAGCTGCTCGACTCGCGCAGCCTCGCCGACATGGTGATCGAGGACGGCCCGCTCGCCCAGCGCGCGGTCGCCAAGATCGGCATCGCCCTGCTCGGCGCGCTGGAGGTGGCGCACGCGAGCGGCGTACTGCACCGGGACGTGAAGCCGGCGAACGTGCTGATCTGCTCCGACGGCCGGTGTGTGCTCACCGACTTCGGCGTGGCCCGGATGCCGACCGACGTCCAGCTGACCACCCCCGGCATGGTGCTCGGCTCCCCGCACTTTATCTCCCCGGAACGGGCCATGGGCCAGGACTTCGGCCCGCCCAGCGACCTCTTCTCCCTCGGCGTCACCCTCTACACCGCAGTGGAGGGCCGGCCGCCGTTCGACAAGGGCGACCCGATCGAGACCATGCACGCCGTGGTCGAGGACCCGCCGGCGCCGCCCAGCCGGTCCGGGCCGCTGACCCGGGTGCTGATGGGTCTGCTGGAGAAGGATCCGGCCCGCCGGCTGGACGTCACCGCCGCCCGGACGATGCTCCGCGAACTCCTCGCCGGTCCGCTGGCCAGCAAGGCCGCCGGGCACATGGTCACCGACCCGTACGCGGTGGTGCCGGCCCAGCGGGCACCGTGGCAGCAGCCCGGCGCCCCGGCGCAACAGCCGGGCGACACGCCCGGCCTGGTCCGTCCCCCGTCGGGCAAGGAGATCGGCGGCTCGGCGATGCTCGCCCCCGGCGAGTCCCTCGCCGACCGGATCGCCCGCAGCACCGCTGGCTCGGCACCCAACGGGACGCGTCCCCCGGCCGCCGGGTCGAACCCGGCCGACGCGCCGACCAGCGCGATGCCGGCCGCCGGCGCCGGACGCTGGGTCAGCTCGCCGGCCCGGGGCCCGTTGGAGACGCCGACCGGGGCGATGGCCGGACACGGCGGCCCGCTGGACACGCCGACCGGGGCGATGCCCGGCTCGGGTGGCCGCCCCGGCACGGTGCACGTCGCCAGCGGCGGCGGCCTGGGCCGGGTCACCTCCGGGGCCCGCGGCGCCGGCGGCACCCTGGTGCGGACCGTCAAGGGCTGGCCACGCCAGCTGCAGCTCGCCGCCGCCGGTGGCGTCGCCGTGGTGCTGCTGCTCGGCATCCTGGTGATCTCGCTCGGCGGCGGTGACGAGCCGGAGGGGAGCGGCCCGACCCAGGCCGGCGGAACCCCGCCGGTCGTACCGGCCGCGTTCCCCACCCAGACGCACAGCGAGCGCGGCCTCTCGATCAACGTGCCGAAGGGCTGGAAGAAGAACGCCCCGAAGAACGTCGTCTACGTCGACTACACCGACCCGCAGGACGCCGGCCGGCGGGTCCGGATCCTGGTGGAGAAGGCGGGTCCCAGTACCCAGCCGATGACGTTCCTCAAGGACGCCGGCAACCGCCTGTCGAACAACTCGCAGAGCTGCGCCAGACCGTACGAGCAGGTGGGGCTGACCGAAACCGAGGTGGCTGGCGAGCCGTCGGCGGAACTGGAGTACACCTGCGGGGACGACGGCAGGAAGCGACACGGCGTCTGGCGGGCGGTCGTCTCGAACGGCAAGGTCTTCTCGTTCTATCTGACCACTCCGGACGAGCGGTTCGACGAGAGCAAGGGGATCTTCGACGAGATGGTCGGATCCTTCAAGCTCACCAACGCGGGCTGAGCCCGGGCGTGGCGACCGGGGCACGCCCACCGGTCGCCACGCCCGGGGCCCCGCCGGCCGTGCCCGGTTTCGCGCCGGCTGTGCCGGGCCGTCCCGGGGCCGGTCCCGGCAGCGGGCCGGCGGGCGTGCTATCAAGTCGGGATGGCGGCTGAACTCACCGAGCTGGACGACCTCCGCGCCCGTACCCAGGCCTGGATCGACGACGATCCCGACCCGGCGACCCGCGACGACCTACGGCAGCTGCTCGACCGGCTGCCGGCGAGCACGGCCGAGCTGGCCGACCGGTTCGCCGGGCCGCTGACCTTCGGCACCGCCGGGCTGCGCGGCCCACTGCGGGCCGGCCCGAACGGGATGAACCTCGCCGTCGTCACCCAGGCCGCGGCCGGCCTGGTCAGCTGGCTCGCGGCCCGCGACACCCCCGGCCCGCTGGTCATCGGGTACGACGCCCGGCACGGCTCGCAGGCGTTCGCCGAGCGGACCGCCCAGGTCGCCACCGCTGCCGGGCGGCGGGCGCTGCTGCTCCCCCGGCCGCTGCCCACTCCCGTCCTGGCGTACGCGGTCCGGGCCCTCGGCGCGGTCGCCGGGGTGATGGTCACCGCCAGCCACAACCCGCCGCAGGACAACGGCTACAAGGTCTACCTCGGCACGGAACTCGGTGGGGCCCGGGGCGGTGGTGCGCAGATCGTGCCTCCGGCCGACGCCGAGATCGAGGAGGCGATCCGTTCGGTCGGCCCGCTGGCGGCGGTACCGCTCGGGCCGGCCGGTGAGGTGCTCGGCGACGACGTCACCGCCGAGTACGTCCGGGCCGCCGCCGCGGTGGTCGCGCCGGACGGGCCCCGTGACCTGACCATCGCGTACACCCCGCTGCACGGGGTGGGTGCGGCGGTGCTCACCTCGGTCTTCGCCCGGGCCGGGTTCAAGCTGCCGGGAGTGGTGCCGGAGCAGGCCGAGCCGCACCCGGACTTCCCGACCGTCCCCTTCCCCAACCCGGAGGAGCCGGGCGCGACCGACCGCCTGCTGGCGCTGGCCCGCACCATCGACGCCGACCTGGCGATCGCCAACGACCCGGACGCCGACCGGTGTGCGGTGGCGGTCCCGGATCCGGTCCGGGGCTGGCGGATGCTGCACGGCGACGAGGTGGGCGTACTCCTCGCCGACCAGTTGATCCGGCGGGGCCGGGGCGGGTTGTACGCCACCACCATCGTGTCGTCGTCGCTGCTCGGGGCGTTGTGCGAGGCGCGCGGCGTGCCGTACGCGGAAACCCTCACCGGGTTCAAGTGGATCGTCCGGGCCGAGTCCGGGGACGCCGAACTGACGTACGGCTACGAGGAGGCACTCGGCTACTGCGTGGCGCCCGGACACGTCCGGGACAAGGACGGGATCACCGCCGCGCTGACCGTCGCCGAGCTGGCCGCGACGCTGAAGGCGCAGGGGCGTACGCTCGCCGACCGGTTGGACGAGTTGGCGGCCGAGTTCGGCGTGCACCTGACCGACCAGCTCTCGGTACGGGTCGACGACCTGAGCGAGATCGGGACCACGATGACGTACATCCGGACCAGGACCCCGGCAACGCTGCTGGACGAGCCGGTCACCTCGGTCGAGGATCTCGCGCCCGAGGCGGACGTGCTGATCCTGCGCACCGAGAACGCCCGGGTGGTGATCCGGCCCTCCGGCACCGAACCGAAGCTGAAGGCGTACCTGGAGGTGGTGGAGCCGGTCGTCGACGGTGATCTGCCGGCGGCCCGGGAGCGCGCCGCGGCCTCGGTACGGGCACTGCGCACCGAGACGGCGGCGGCGCTCGGCATCTGGTAGCTCCGGGCGGTTCCGCCGGCCGTGGACCGGCCCGGCCGGTCCGGACATCCCGGGGTGTCCCGGTCCGGCCGGTCCGGCCAGCGGGACGTCAGGTGTGGTCGGGGCTTGCCTGGTGGCGCGCCCGGGCCCGGGCGGTGCTCAGGCGCGGGTGCCGAGCGCGGTCTCGATGGCCCGGGACAGCGCGGCGATGACCAGTGCCACCGAGGGGCGGATGGTCGACTCCTCCAGGCTGACGCCGCCGTCGGCGAAGCCGGCGCCGCGGGCGATCTCCAACAGTCGGTTGCGGGCGTCCTCGGCGGCCGGCCCGGTCAGCCCGAGGCTCGGCTCGACCCGGATCGCCGCCATCACCGCGGCGAGCGCGGCGGTCCGCTCGTCCGGCGTCCGCTCCCCGGTCAACGCGTCGACCAGTCGGCCCCGGATCTCCGCCTCGACGGACGGGTCCAGCACCGGATAGCGGTGCACGTGGATGTGGTCGAGCCTGGTCTCGTCGACGTCGCTGATCACGCCCCGGGAGCAGAGGTCGCCGAGGATCCGGTCGCGCAGCCCGTGCCGCAGCCGCTGCACCCAGGAGGCCGGCGTGTGCGGGGTGTCCGCCGCGATCCGGGCGAGAACGTCGTCGGCGATCGGGTCGCCGATCGGGGTGGGGTCGGTGACCACCAGCGAACCGTCGGAGAAGGCGAGCCGGCCGGCGAGCGCCAGCTCGACCAGCACGGCGGCGGCCATGCCGAGGTCGAGGCCGATCCGGGAACCGGTCGCCTTGCCGGATTTGTCGTCATAGCCGAGCAGCAGCAGCTCCTCGGCCAACCCAACACCAGTCATGGCCCGGAACGGTAGCCGGTCCGGGCCAACCATGCATGTGTCCCGGCCGTCGGTGTACCGATGGTGGCCGGAAGTGGCCGGCACGCCCCCACCGCCGACCCCGGCCGCCCGCGAGAACCGGCCCGGACGGGCACCCGGCCCGGATGGGCGGACGGCAGCCGGGTGAGCGGCGCGGAACCGGGCAGTCGCTCAGAACCGGGGCATGCCGCCGAACTGACGGTCGCCGGCGTCCCCGAGGCCGGGCACGATGAACATGCTGTCGTTGAGCCGCTCGTCGACCGCGGCGGTCACCAACCGCAGCGGCAGGCCGGAGCGCTCCAGCCGCTCGATGCCGGTCGGCGCGGCGAGGACGCAGAGCACGGTGATGTCGGTGCAGCCCCGGTCGGCGAGCAGCCGGCAGCAGTGCTCCAGCGACCCCCCGGTGGCCAGCATCGGGTCCAGCACCAGCACCGGCCGGCCGGTCAGATCGGTCGGCAGCGACTCCATGTAGGCGCGGGGCTCGTACGTCTGCTCGTCGCGGGCGAGCCCGACAAAACCCATCGAGGACTCGGGGAGCAGCGCGAGCGCCGAGTCGGCCATCCCGAGCCCGGCCCGGAGCACCGGGACCAGCAGCGGCGGGTTCGCCAGCCGGATGCCCCGGGTCGACGTCACCGGCGTCTCGATCGGGAAGGTCTCGACCGGCAGCGAGCGCGCGGCCTCGTACACCAGCATGGTGGTGAGTTCGCGCAGCGCGGCGCGGAACGACGCGGAGTCGGTCCGGGCATCGCGCATCACGCTCAGCCGCGTCTGGGCCACGGGATGGTCAACGACGAGTACGTCCACGGTCGCTCAACCTACTAGTAACCCGGCTGCCCAGGACCCGCCGGTCGGCGGACCACTCCGTCCGGTGCCCCCGGATATGGTCAAGATCACACCCTCGCCCCGGTGCGTATGCTTGCCCGCATGACGGCGACAACGGCGTCGGCCCGGTCCGACCTGTCCGAGGTGGGCCGCTCCGCGGCGACCCTGCGGAGCTTCCTGCACGGCCTGCCCGGCGTGGACCAGGTCGGCGCGGAGCAACGGGCGGCGATGCTCGGCACCCGCTCGATCAAGACCACCGCCAAGGCGTGGGCGATCGACCTGGCGATCCGGATGGTCGACCTGACCACGCTGGAGGGCGCCGACACGCCGGGCAAGGTACGCGGCCTGGCTGCCAAGGCGCTCCGGCCGGACCCTGCCGACCCGTCGTGTCCGGCGGTCGGCGCGCTCTGCGTCTACCCGACGATGGTCCCGTTCGCCGCCGAGGTCCTCGCCGGAAGCACCGTGCACCTGGCCAGCGTCGCGACCGCGTTCCCGTCCGGTCAGGCCCCGCTGGAGGTCCGGCTCGCCGACACCCGGGCGGCGGTGGCCGGCGGCGCGGACGAGATCGACATGGTGATCAACCGGGGCGCCTTCCTCTCCGGCCGCTACTCCGAGGTCTTCGACGAGATCGTCGCGGTGAAGGCGGCCTGTGGGGACGCCCACCTCAAGGTCATCCTGGAGACCGGCGAACTGGTCACCTACGACAACGTCCGCCGGGCCTCCTGGCTGGCGATGCTGGCCGGCGCCGACTTCATCAAGACCTCGACCGGCAAGGTGCCGGTGGCCGCGACCCTGCCGGTCACCCTGGTGATGTTGGAGGCGGTCCGCGACTTCCGGGACGCGACCGGCCGCCAGGTCGGGGTCAAGCCGGCCGGCGGCATCCGGACCACCAAGGACGCGATCAAGTACCTGGTGCTGGTCAACGAGACCGTGGGCGAGGACTGGCTGCACCCCGACCGGTTCCGGTTCGGCGCCTCCAGCCTCCTCAACGACCTGCTGATGCAGCGCACCAAGCTGACCACCGGCGTCTACTCCGGTCCCGACTACTTCACCCTGGACTGACGATGTTCGAATACTCCCCCGCGCCGGAGTCGCGCGCCGTGGTGGACCTCAAGCCGTCGTACGGCCTGTTCATCAACGGCGAGTTCGTCGACGGCGAGGATCGCGACGTCGAGACCGGTGACGGCGGCACCATCAAGTCGGTCAACCCGGCCACCGAGGAGGTGCTGGCCGAGGTCACCGAGGCCGGCCGGGCCGACGTGGACCGGGCGGTCCGCGCCGCGCGGCGCGCCTACGACGAGGTGTGGGGCCGGATGCCCGGCCGGGACCGGGCGAAGTACCTGTTCCGGATCGCCCGGATCATCCAGGAACGGGCCCGGGAACTGGCCGTGCTGGAGTCGCTGGACAACGGCAAGCCGATCCGGGAGTCCCGGGACGTCGACATCCCGCTGGTCGCCGCGCACTTCTTCTACTACGCCGGCTGGGCGGACAAGCTCAACCACGCCGGCCTCGGCCCGGAACCCCGCCCGCTCGGCGTCGCCGGCCAGGTCATCCCGTGGAACTTCCCGCTGCTGATGCTGGCCTGGAAGGTAGCCCCGGCGCTGGCCACCGGTAACACGGTGGTGCTCAAGCCGGCCGAGACGACCCCGCTGACCGCGCTGCTCTTCGCGGAGATCTGCCAGCAGGCCGACCTGCCGCCGGGCGTGGTCAACATCGTCACCGGGGCCGGCGAGACCGGCCGGGCGGTGGTCGAGCACCCCGGCGTCGACAAGGTGGCGTTCACCGGCTCGACCGAGGTCGGCCGGCAGATCGCCCGGACGGTGGCCGGCACCCGCAAGAAGCTCACCCTGGAACTCGGCGGCAAGGCGGCCAACATCGTCTTTGACGACGCGGCGATCGACCAGGCCGTCGAGGGGATCGTCAACGGCATCTTCTTCAACCAGGGCCACGTCTGCTGCGCCGGCTCCCGGCTGCTGGTCCAGGAGTCGGTGTACGACGAGGTGCTCACCTCGCTCAAGAGGCGGATGGCCCGGCTGCGGGTCGGCGACCCGCTGGACAAGAACACCGACGTCGGGGCGATCAACTCGGCCGCCCAACTGGACCGGATCAGGGAACTCTCCGCCGCCGGCAGCGCCGAGGGCGCCGAACTCTGGTCCCCGCCGTGTGAGCTGCCGGACCAGGGTTTCTGGTTCGCCCCGACCATCTTCACCGGGGTCAGCCAGGCGCACCGGATCGCCCGGGAGGAGATCTTCGGCCCGGTGCTGTCGGTGCTGACCTTCCGTACCCCGGCGGAGGCGGTGGAGAAGGCGAACAACACCCCGTACGGGCTGTCGGCCGGGATCTGGACCGAGAAGGGTTCCCGGATCCTCTGGCTGGCCGACCGGCTGCGGGCCGGGGTGGTCTGGGCGAACACGTTCAACAAGTTCGACCCGACCTCGCCGTTCGGCGGTTACCGGGAGTCGGGTTACGGCCGCGAGGGCGGTCGGCACGGGCTGGAGGCGTACCTGAATGTCTGAGCGGGTCGCGGTGCGCAAGACGTACAAGCTCTTCATCGGCGGGAAGTTCCCGCGCAGCGAGTCGGGGCGGTCGTATCTGGTGGACTCGACGGACGGCGGCAGCAACGTGGCACTCGCCTCCCGCAAGGACGTCCGCGACGCCGTGCTGGCGGCAAGGGCCGCGGTCAAGGGCTGGTCCGGTACGACCGCGTACAACCGGGGTCAGGTCCTCTACCGGGTGGCCGAGATGCTGGAGGGCCGGCGGGACCAGTTCGTCGGGCTGGGCGTGCCGGCGGCCGAGGTCGACGAGGCGATCGACCGCTGGGTCTGGTACGCCGGCTGGTCCGACAAGATCACCCAGGTGTACGGCAACGCCAACCCGGTCGCCGGGCCGTACTTCAACCTCTCCGCGCCGGAGCCGACCGGGGTGGTCGGGGTGCTCGCCCCGGCCGAGCCGGCGCTGCTCGGGCTGGTCAGCGTGGTGGCCCCGGCGATCGTCACCGGCAACACGGTGGTGGTGCTGGTCGCCGAGTCGGCTCCGCTGCCGGCGGTGACCCTGGCCGAGGTGCTGGCCACCTCGGACCTGCCCGGCGGGGTGGTCAACCTGCTCACCGGCCGGCCGGCCGAGACCGCGCCCTGGCTCGCCGGCCACATGGACGTCAACGCCCTCGACCTGACCGGCGTCGACGACCCTGGACTCGGTACCGAACTGGAGCGGGCCGCCGCCGGCAACCTCAAGCGGGTGCTCCGCCCGCCGGCCGGGCCGGTCGACTGGTCCGCGGACCCGGGTGTCGGCCGGATGACCGCGTTCCTGGAGACGAAGACGGTCTGGCACCCGAAGGGGGTGTGACGGCCGGGCGCCCGCCACGGTCGGCGCCCCGGTCCCCGTGCCCGGGGAAGCTTCCCGTTATCGCCGACATGTCCGGCTGGTCCGCCTAGGCTCGACCACGGTCCCCGTGACATGTGGAGGCGCCATGACGGACACCGTGGGCCGACCCACTCCGGCGGACCCGACGCCGGGTGCCACCCCGCCCGACCAGACCCCGAGCCCGGTGGTCCGGAACCTGCCGCCTGACCTCGGACCGGACGCGATCGGGATCTTCGAGGGGCTGTCGTTCCTCATCTCCAACCGGGTCGGCGACGTGCCGCCCGGCTCGATCGGCGGTCTGGTGCACCACGACACCCGACTGCTGAACCGGTGGGAGCTGACCCTCAACGGCGCGCCGCTGCTCGTCCTGGCCTCCGGGTTGGTCGACGACTACTCGGCCAGCTTCTTCCTGGCCAACGCCGAACTGCCCGGACTTCCCGCGAACACCGTCGGCGTCCGACGGCACCGCTTCATCGCCGACAGCGTGCACGAACGCATCGTGCTGCAGTGCTTCGCCCGGAAGCCGGTCCCGGTACAACTCCGGCTCGCCGTCGGCACCGACTTCGCGGACCTCTTCGAGATCAAGGAGACCGTCCGGGACCGTTCCGCGCAGATCACCCGGGAACATTCCG
The DNA here is from genome assembly GCF_036422035.1 of Plantactinospora sonchi. Lineage (NCBI taxonomy): Bacteria > Bacillati > Actinomycetota > Actinomycetes > Micromonosporales > Micromonosporaceae > Plantactinospora > Plantactinospora sonchi. The sequence goes on along the minus strand of NZ_JAZGQK010000011.1, from coordinate 179,580 downwards.
GCGACGGCTCGGGCCTGACCTTCCGCTACCGCAACGGGCCGTACTCGGTCCGCACGGAGATCGGGGTCGACCTGCCGGCCACCCGGGTCGAGGGCGACGACCTGGTGTGGGATCTCGAACTGCGGCCGAACGAGCCCTGGAGATGCAACGTCACGGTGCCAATGGAGTTCTGGCCGGTCGACGTCATGCCGGTCCGGCGCCGGTTCGAGGAGGTGTTCCTCGGCGCGTCGCCGGAGGCCGAGCGGCAGGACCCCGCTGTCGCGGTACGCCGACGCCTCCCCCACCTGCTCGACGGCTCCGAACTGCTGCGCGACGTGTACGACCGGTCGGTGTCCGACCTGGTGGCCATGCGGGTCTACAAGGACCTGCGAGAGGAGCCGGAGTACCACCGGAAACTGCTCAAGATCGGGCGCGGTGACGATCCGCTGCTGGTCTGCTCCGCGGGACTGCCCTGGTTCCTCGCCTTCTTCGGGCGGGACATGCTGATCACCGCGTACCAGATGATCGCCTTCTGGCAGGACCTGGCGTACGGGGTGCTGGTGATGCTCGCCACGCACCAGGCGACCGAGTGGGACGACTTCCGGGACGCCGAACCGGGCAAGATCCTGCACGAGATCCGCCGGGGTGAACTGACCCAGCTCGGCCTGAAGCCGCACAGCCGGTACCACGGCACGGCCGACGCCACCCAGCTCTGGCTGATCCTGCTCTCCGAGTACTGGCGGTGGACCGGCGACGACCGGCTGGTCGTCGTCCTGCGCGAACACGTCGAGGCCGCGTTGCGCTGGATCGACGAGTACGGCGACCTGGACGGCGACGGCTACGTCGAGTACGCCACCCGCTCGCCCCAGGGACTCGGCAACCAGTGCTGGCGCGACTCGTGGAACGGGGTGCTGTTCTCCAACGGGATCGTGCCGTACCTGCCGATCGCCACCTGCGAACTCCAGGGCTACAGCTACGACGCCAAGCTGCGGGTCGCCGAGCTCGCCGACGGTCCGCTGAACGACCCGGCCCTCGCCGCGCGGCTGCGCGCACAGGCGGGCGAGCTGCGTGAGCGGTTCAACCGCGACTTCTGGATCGACGACCGGGGCGGCTACTACGCGGTCGGCCTGGACGGCGACAAGCAGCGGATCGACTCGCTCACCTCCAACATCGGTCACCTGCTGTGGAGCGGGATCGTGCCGCCGGACCGGGCCGAGGTCCTCGCCCGCCAGCTCATGTCCGACCAGCTCTTCTCCGGCTGGGGGGTACGCACCACGGCCAGCACCGACCCGGCCTTCAACCCGATCGGCTACCACATGGGCACGGTCTGGCCGCACGACAACTCGATCATCGCCGACGGGCTGGCCCGGTACGGCTTCCGGGAGGAGGCCAACCGGATCATCATGGCGATGTTGGAGGCCGCCAAGCACTCCAACTTCCGCCTGCCGGAGGCGTTCTCCGGGTACGACCGGTCACTCGGGCGTTCCCCGGTGCAGTACCCGACCGCCTGCAACCCGCAGGCGTGGGCCAGCGGTGCGCCGCTGTTGTTCCTCCGTACCCTGCTCGGGCTGCACCCCAGGGACGGACGGGTCGTGCTGGACCCGGTGGTGCCCGAGTCGCTCGGCCGGATCCTGCTCACCGGCAGCAACGCGTTCGGGAAACGCTGGGATCTCGAAGCCGTCGGCGGCCAGTCGGACATCCGGCTCAGCCAGCCGTGAACGGCCCCGGGGTGGGCCCCGCCGGTCGACGTCGAACGGGCGGAATGACCGGAACCGACGTACGACGATGGGTAGTAGACTTGCCGTCGTGACACGACTCGGTGATCTCGAACGTGCGGTGATGGACGTGCTCTGGGACCGGAGCACGGACGGCGGAGTCACCGTGCGCGAGGTGGCCGATGTGCTACGGGACCGCGAGTTGGCGTACACCACGGTGATGACCGTGCTGGACCGGCTCGCCGGCAAGGGCATGGTGGAGCGCGAGCGGGAGGGTCGGGCCTGGCGTTACCGGCCGGCCGCCAGCCGGGAGGCGCACATCGCCCGGCTGATGCTCGACGCGCTCGACCTGGCCGGCAGCCGGGACGCCGCGCTGGTCCGGTTCGCCCGATCGGTGTCCGGTACCGAGGCCGAGATCCTGCGGGCCGCGCTCGACGGGGAGGAGGCCGGCGGCACCCTCGACCGGCCGCCCGCTCCCGAGCGGCGGGGCTGACCCCGATGGCGTACGTCGCCCACTTCGCGATCACCGCCCTGGCGTGCTACCTGGCCGCACAGGCGCTCACCGGCGCCGGTCGGCTCGGCGCGGCGTGGACCTGGCACAGCCCCCGGGTCGCGATCATCTGCTGGCAGGCGGTCGGGCTGGCCCTCGGGCTCTCCGCGATCGGCCTGCCGCTCTCGGTCGGGCTGGCCCCGTACGGCGAGAGCACCGGCTCGGCCCTGCGCTCGCTCGGCGGTGACCTGCTCGGCGGCGGCCCGCTGCCGCCCGGACTGGGCGTGACGCAGCTCGCGCTGGTCGGCGTCGGGTTCGGGGTGGCCGCCGTGCTGCTCGGCTCGACGGCGCGCAGCATCTCCAGCACGTTGCGCGCCCAGCGCCGGCACCGGGACCTGCTCACCCTGGTGGCCCGGGACGATCCGGCCGCGCCCGGCGCGTTGGTCCTCGACCACCCGAGCGCCGCCGCCTACTGCCTCCCCGGGGTACGTCCGCAGGTGGTGGTCAGCGCCGGCACCCTGAGCCTGCTGGACCGGCCGCAGCTCGCCGCGGTGCTCAGCCATGAGCGGGCGCACGCCGACGAACGGCACGACCTGGTGCTGCTGCCGTTCACCGCGCTGTGCCGGGCCTTGCCCTGGGCCCGCTGGGTGCGTGCCGCGCACGAGACGGTCGGGCTGCTGGTCGAGATGCGGGCGGACGACAAGGCCCGGCTCCAGCACGCGGACGGGCCGCTCGCCGGCGCGCTGCTGCGGTTCGCCACCGCCGGGTCGCGGATCACCCCGGCCGGTGCCCTCGGGGTCGCCGACACGCATCTCGACGCCCGGGTACGCCGACTGCTGGTCGCGCCGCGACCGAACCGGCTACCCGGCGTGGCCGCGCTGGTGGTGGCGACGATCCTGGTCAGCCTGCCGATCTCACTGTTCCTGCGCTGAGCGGAGCCGCTACCCGCCCTCGGCGATCCCCACTGTGAGCTGGCCCTCCGGCACCTGTCGCCGAGTCTTGGTACTCTTTACTACGGGACGTAGTAAACGACACCGCCGCCGCCGAGCGGCGGTGGAGGTACTGAGCTGGCTGATCGTGCCGCTGCTGCCGGTACTGTTCGGCTTCCAACCGGTCTGCTGGCGGATCTTCCGCCGTCGACCCGACATCCGGACGGTGGTCCACTGGTGAGCCGTCGACCCTTCGACCCGCGCCTGCTGCACCGGGTACCCGGTGCCCGACCGCAGCTCGGCGTACTCGCCCTGCTCGGCGTCGCCGGCGCCGCGCTGGTCGTCGTACAGGCCGGCACCCTGGCCACCGTGCTGGCGGCGGCGGCCGGCGGGCGACTGGACCGGGTCGCCCTGGTCGGCTTCCTGGCGAGCGTGGCCGGCCGGGCCGCCCTGGCCTGGGCCCGTGGTGTGGTGGCGGCCCGGATCGCGGCGACGGTGAAGGCGACGCTCCGCGCCGAACTGCTCACCGCTGTGACGCGGCACGGCCCGGCCTGGCTCGCCGGACAGCGGGCCGGGCAGCTCGCCACGCTGGCCGGACGGGGACTCGACGCGCTCGACGCGTACTTCACCGGTTATCTGCCGCAACTGGTGCTGAGCGTGACGGTGCCGGTGGCGGTGCTCGCCCAGCTGACGTTCGCCGACTGGAGTTCCGCCCTGATCATCGCGGTGACGCTGCCGCTGGTCCCGGTCTTCGGCGCGCTGCTCGGTTGGCAGGCGCAGGCGGCGACCGAACGGCAGTGGCGGCGGCTGAGTCTGCTCGGCGGGCACTTCCTGGACATGGTGACCGGGCTGCCGACGCTGCGCGTCTTCGGCCGGGCCCGGGCCCAGGTGGCGATGGTCCGCCGGATGGCCGACCAGCACCGGGTCGCGACCATGCGGACGTTGCGGGTGGCCTTCCTCTCCGCGCTGGTCCTCGAACTCGTCGCCACCCTCTCGGTGGCGCTGGTCGCGGTACCGATCGGCCTGCGACTGCTCGACGGCGGGCTCCCGCTGCGGACCGCGCTGCTGGTGCTGCTGCTCGCCCCCGAGGCGTTCCTGCCGCTGCGTGCCGCCGGCAGCCAGTTCCACGCCAGCCAGGAAGGGCTGACCGCGCTGGACGAGGCGCTGACCCTGCTGAACCCGGCCCCGGCCGGATCGCCGGAAGCCGGTGGCGGGCCGGGCCCGACCGGAGTGCCGGCGCCGAGTGCCGGACCGACGACGAGCCGGGTGCCGGGGACGAGCGGGGTGATCCGGTTCGAGGGGGTCACCGTCGAATACGAGCGGACCACCGCGCTACGGGACGTCTCGCTGACCATCCGGCCCGGCGAGCGGATCGCGATCGTCGGGCCGAGCGGCGCCGGCAAGAGCACCCTGCTCCACCTGCTGCTCGGCTTCGTCGCCCCGACCAGCGGACGGATCACCGTCGACGACGTCGACCTCGCCACGCTCGACCTCGACGAGTGGCGTCGCCGACTGGCCTGGGTCCCCCAGCGGGCGCACCTGTTCGCCGCCTCGCTGGCCGACAACATCCGGCTCGGCGCCCCGGAGGCCAGCACCGAATCGGTCCGGGCGGCGGTCCGGGCGGCCGCCCTCGACGAGGTGGTGGCGCTGCTGCCGGAAGGTCTGCGGACCCGACTCGGGGAGCGTGGACACGGGCTCTCCAGCGGACAACGGCAGCGGGTCGCGCTGGCCCGGGCCTTCCTGCGGGACGCGCCGATCGTCCTGCTCGACGAACCGACCGCACGGCTCGACAGCGGCTCGGAGGCAGCCGTACTCGCGGCGACCCGTCGACTCGTCGTCGGGCGTACCGCGCTGCTCGTCGCGCACCGGCCGACGTTGCTGGCCGGCGCGGACCGCGTACTGCGGGTGGAGAACGGTCGGGTCGTCGAGGAGCCGACGACGACCACGGCGACCACCGTCCCGGAGACGACGACCGGGCTGGTCCCGGAAGGCAGGCTGGCATGACACCGCGGACCGGAGCGAGAACGTCGGTTCCGGCCGGGACGACACCCCGGGCCGGCGGGACGTCGGTCGGCGGGACGGCCATCCACGGGGTACCGGGTCCGGCCGGGACGATCCTGCGGTCCGAACGCGTGGTCTGGCACCTCAGCCGGCCGTACCTGGGTCGGCTGGTCGGTGCGGGCCTGCTCGCCGCCGGCACCGAACTCGCCGGGCTCGTCCTGATGGCGACCGCGACCTGGCTGCTGATCAGCGCGGCCGGCCGACCGCCGCTCGACACCCTCACCGTCGCGATCGTCGCGGTCCGGGCCCTGGCCATCGGACGTGGTGTGCTCCGCTACACCGAACGGCTCGCCGGCCACGACGCCGCGCTGCGGGTGGTCACCGAGGTCCGGACCCGGGTCTTCGCCACCCTGGCCTCGGCCGGGCGCCCCACCGCCGGGCAGCGTTCCGGCGACCTGCTCAGCCGGCTCGTCTCGGACGTGGAGGCGGTCCAGGACCTGCTGCTCCGGGTCCTGGTCCCGGCGGCCGCGGCCACCGTCGTGGGGCTGCTCGCCGTCGGCGGCACGGCCCTCGTCTCCGTCCCGGCCGCGCTGGCGCTCGCCGGCGGTCTGCTGCTCGCCGGCCTGGCCCTGCCCGTCCTGGCGGCGGTCCTCACCCGGCGTACGTCGGCCCTGGTCGCCCCCTTGCGGGGCACGCTCGCCGTGGACGCGGTGGATCTCACGCACGGCGCCGCCGAACTGGCCGCCTTCGGCGCGACCCGGACCGCACTGGACGGGGCGGCGACCCGGGCCCGGGAACTGGCCCGACTGGAGCGCCGGACGGCGGCCGCCAGCTGGGCCGTCGACGGCCTCGGGGTACTGCTGTCCGGGGCGACAAGTGCCGCGGTGGTCCTGGTGGCACTCCGGACGGAGGTGGACGGGGTACTGGTCGGCGTCCTCGCGGTCGGCACCCTCGCCGCGGTCGAGGCGGCACTGGCGCTGGTCGGCGCCGCCCGACAGTGGACCCAACTGCGTCCCGGCCTGGACCGGGTGGCCGAACTGCTCGCCGACCCCGAGGGCCTGGCCACGACCGACGCCACCGTGGACCCGACCGGTGCCACCGCCGAAGCCGCCGACGCCGCCACCGACCGGAGCGGTCCGGGTAACGGGCGGGTCGGCAGCCGGATCACGCAGGTGACCGTCCGGTACCGACCGGACGCACCCCCAGCCCTCGACCAGGTGAGCCTGGAGCTGCCGCCGGGACGCCGGATCGCCGTTGTCGGCCCGAGCGGGGCGGGCAAGAGCACACTGCTCGCGGTACTGACCGGGGCGGTACGACCGGAGGCCGGCCGGGTGACGGTCGGCGGTCTCGACCTGGCGTCCTTCTCCGGCGAGGAGCTGACCCGATCGGTCAGCGGCCTGCTCGCCGAGGCGCACGTCTTCCACACCACGGTACGGGAGAACCTGCTGCTCGGCCGGAGCCGGGCGACCGAGGACGAGTTGACCGCCGCCGCCGAGGCGGCCGGCCTGCTGGACTGGGTACGCCAACAGCCGGCCGGCTGGGAGACCGTGGTGGGCGAGGACGGCGGTCAACTCTCCGGTGGCCAACGGCAGCGACTCGCGCTGGCCCGGGCCCTGCTCGCGGCGCCGACCGACGTACTGCTGCTCGACGAGCCGACCGAGGGTCTGGACCCGCACGCCGCCGACCGGGTACTCACCTCCGCCACCGCGTACGCCGGCCCGACCCGTACGGTGCTGCTGGTCACGCACCGGCTCTCCGAACTGGAGGCTTACGACGAGATCGTCGTACTCGACTCGGGTCGGATCGTGCAGCGCGGCAACCACTCCGAACTGGTCGACCAGCCCGGCTGGTACCGGGACCAGTGGAAACGCCAGCGCGGCGCGGAACTCGCCTATCCGGCACCGCGCGGCTGAGCGGGGCGACCGGTCAGGTCCGCTCAGCCGCGCCGAGCCCGCCGACTCTCCGACCGGTGGCGTCCGCGACGGTGTCAGGCCGGCGCGGACGGGGGCTCGGCAACGGTGTCAGGCCGGCGCGGACGGGGGCTCGGCGACGTCCAGGAACCGGCTCACCGTCGAGCTGAACTCCCGCCAACTGCTCCGCTGACCGGCCAGGGCGCGGTGCCCGGCGTCGGTCAACTCGTAGGTACGGCGTTCCCGGCCGTTGACCACGCTCCAGGCACTGCTGACGTAGCCGGCGCGCTCCAGCCGGCGCAGTGCCGGATAAATTGTTCCGGTCGGCAGATCGAGCACACCGCCGCTGCGGGCGCGGAGCGCCTCGATGATCGCGTAGCCGTGTTGCGCCCCCCGTTCGAGCACCGCGAGCAGCAGCGCGTCGAGGTGACCGTGCAGCGACTGTGCGTTCATAGGTAGCAAGCCTACTAATGGGTACGGCGAGAACCAACGGGGTGCCGGCATCCGCGTCCGTCAGCGGCCTACTAGGGTGTGTGCGCAGAGTCACCGATCCGCCGGCAACCGGGCCGGGTCGGGGGTGCCCATACCGAGCGCACACGGAGGTCAGAGTGGCCCGCCAGTCGTCCCACCGGCCCGATACCGACGAGCCTGGCAACGAGCCCGTCGAGGGTGACAGCCCCACCGACTCGGAACAGGACGAGGCCGGCTCCACGGAGACCACCGCCGAGGCTGACCGGAGCGAGACCCCTTCCGAGCCGGCGGACCGGTCGTTGTGGGAAGAGGTCCGGATCGACCCGGTCGAGATCGCCCTGCCCGCCGGTTCCGGTTTCACGCTGCGGGCCTACCGCCCCTCGACCGCGCTGACCCCGACGGACATCTCCGAGCGGGAGCAGGACGACCTCTTCGCCGGCCGCTCCCGGGTGGTGGAGGACGACGAGGAGGACGAGACCGTCGTCATCCTCGACGAGGAGCTCGCCGAGCAGTTCGCCGAGGCCGACGAGGAGGACGGCGGCAAGGACCCGAAGGCCGGGGCGGGTCGCCAGGGCGAGAAGGACAGCGCCGACGACGACTCCGCCGACGAGACGGAGGACGAGGAGGAGGAGGGCGAAGAGGTGCCCGCCTTCCTCACCCACCGCGGCAAACTGCTGCTCTTCAAGAGCCCCGAGGGGCTCGTCACCTTCATCCGGTCCGGCGCCCCGCACGACCTCTCCCAGCTCGACACCTGGGACCAGCTCGTCGAGCGGGTCGAGCCGGCGGACATCGCCCCGCTCGACGAGGACTCCTACGAACTCGACCTCGTGGTGGAGAATCTGCGTGGCGGCCACGACGTGTGGGACGCCACGCTACTGATCGAGGCTGGCGAGGTCTCCCGGGACCTGGCGTACGCTCTACGTCTGCCGGCCGTACTGGACATGCTCTCGCCAGGCTCCAGCCTGGACGACCTCGACGAGGCGCTCCGGGCGACCGTCAGCGGCGGCCTGGGCGGCTTCCGGGGTCGGCGGCGGCTCAAGAAAATCGGGGCACAAACCGCAAGTCTCGGGTGGCGCACGATTATCGGCAAGATCTCTGCCGCTGTGGACTGGCGCGACTGACCCCTAACCAGGGAGCATCAGTCTTTGGCACACCCCTGTGTCTCGGGAGGAGGACGACGCCGTGGCGCTCGTGCGGGTGTACTGCGGTCTGGCCTCTGCGGATCCAGCGGGCGGGCCGGCTCCGGCCGGCGCGACGCTGACCTCCGCGGTGGTTGACGACGCAGGCAGGCTGCTCCATGTCTGCGAGATCACCGACGACCCCGCCGGTTACGCCCGGCTGGTCGCGGTGCTCGTGGAACGGGGCAGCGGACCGAGCGGCGCCGCCGTCGCGACCGACAGCGACGACCACGCGGTCACCTCGTTGCTGAACGCGGCGGGTCGTCCGCTGGCCATCGCGGACGACGACCTGGTCGACGACTTCGCCGAACGATTCGCCGACGACGAGTCGCCGGAGGAACGCGAGTCCGCGCCGGCCGAACGCCGGGCCGTCGGGCTCGCCCGGGCGCTGCAGGCCGGAGCGCTCTCGGCGACCACCCTGCCGCCGTCCCGGGACCTGTCCACCTTCACCCCGGTTCTCGCCGCCCACGCGGCCCTCACGAACGGCCGGCACGCCGCCGCGGTGGCACTGCGCGAGGTGCTCCGCGAGCTCTACCCGGCCGCGTTGCGGGCCTACCCGGATCCGGCCGAGCCGGTCTCACTGGCGGTGCTGGACGCACTTCCCGAGCCGGGCATGCTGAACGGCACCCGTGGCCGGGACGCGGCGACGACGGCCGACGCCATCGCCGCCCACCTCGCCGCGGACGGCGTCGCCGGAGCCGACACCCTCACCGAGGCCGTCACCGCGCTGCGCGTCGCCATCTCGGAGACGCCCCGGCGCGGTCCCGCCACCAACAACAAGGCGTTCACCGCCGCCTCCGCCGAGACCGTACGACAGGCCGTCGCGGCCGTACGCGCCTGCGACGCCGGCTGCGACGCCCTTGTCGCCACGTTGGCCGCCCGGGTCAGTTCCCCGCCCGACAGCGCCCGCCGGGCAGGGCGCCGGGCCGTCCAACCCGCCGCGCCGGCGCCCACCCCCGCGATGCACTCCGGGCCGACGCCCGACCGCGAGCCGGCACCCGGGCTGGGCCGTCGGAGCCGACACCAACCGATAGCGGCGAACGGGTCACCCGTCACCCCCCAGCCGCTGGGGCCGCCGCCGGTCGCGCCCTCGCCGGTCGCACCGCCACCGGTCGCCCCGTCGCCGGTCACTCCCGCTTCCGCGCCGCCGATGGCACCGGCCGCGTCGCTCTCCAGTCCCGCGCCGGTCTCCGGCCCGCCCCGGGGGGAGCCCCGCACCGCGCCGCCGTCGTCCGCACCGCCCGCCTGGCAGGGCGACACCGGGGCCAACCGACCGGTCTCCGCCCCGCCACCGCCGCCGCCGGGAATCACCCCGATCCCGCCCTCCCAGCGTGGTTCGATTCCGCCGGCCGAGGCCGGCGAGCCGTTCCGGGCCACGCTCACCACCGCGGCGATCAACAGCGCCCGGAACGAGCGTCAGCGGCCGACCGTGGTTCCGCCCCGGCCGAAGACAAACGGCGAACCCCGACCGGGCACCATCTCGGCGGCCGGGCTCACCGTCTCCGTCCCCGCCGCCCGGCCGGAGCCGGCCCCGGCACCCGGCTCACGGGCGAACTGGCCGCTGGTCAACTCGGGCGACGAGCACGACGACCTCGCTGCCGGCCCGGCCACGGGCTACCCGGCGTACGCCGGTGACCAGGCGGCCGATCGGGACGTACCCGGAAACCTGCCCACCAGCTCGGCGCCCGCCGACGGCCGGGTGACCCCGCCCTGGCAGGCGGACGACCTGCCGCCGGAACCGCCCGCGCTGCGTCTGGTCGAGCCGTCGCTGGCCGAGCGGACCCGGCACAACGGCCTGTCCACCGGCAACCTGCCGTTGCGGCGGCCGGAGGAGGAGCAGGTCCGGACCGAGCAGACGCCCCCGCCCGCCGCCCGCCGCAACGTGGAAGCCGGCCCGCCTCCGGTCTCCGAGGAGGGCGACGGCGACCTGCTGATCTTCGCCGCCGCGCGGTCGGCGTGGTTCACCGGCCACCCCGAGGACGACGAGGTCGAGTGGGCGTCCACGGCGGACAGCGGCTGGCGGGCGGCCGAGCAGGCGGCCAAGCCCTCGGTAGGTGCCTCGACCGGTGCCGGACTGCCCAAGCGGGTCCCCCAGGCCAACCTGGTGCCCGGCTCGCCGCTGCGCGACGAGCGGCCGCTGCGGATCGTCCGCGACGCCGCCCGGATCGCCGAGCACACGACCGGCTACTTCCGGGGTTGGCGGCGGGGCCAGGAGATCGGCGGCTACGCGGTCGGTGGCCGACCGGGCCGTGAGGCGGCCGGCGGCTGGGACTTCAGCCGGGACCACGAGGACCGCGCGGAGACCCCGGACTACGAGTACCGCTCGGCGGGCTACCGCTCCTGATCCCACGCCCGGTGTCCGGGCAGACATCGGACGGGCCGGTGCCGACGACGATCGTCGGTGCCGGCCCGTTTCGTGTCCGTCCGCTCCCCGTCGTGTCAGCCCGTTCTGGGTCCGCCCGTTCGGAGCCGGTGCCGGCCGTGTCGGGTCCGCGCGTTCGGGGTCGGGGTCAGCCCGTTCTGCGTCCGCCCGTTCGGAGTCGGTGCCGGCCGTGTCGGGTCCGCCCGTTTCCCGTCGGTGCCGGCCGTTTCGCGTTGCCGGCGGCCGGCGGAACTCCGGGAACGACTGCCGTCCCACGAGCGCCGGCTCGGCGGTGGGGTCGGGATCCACCGGTCGGACGAGCGGCGGTACCGGTCCGGCCAACACCGTTCAACTGACTGGCCAGTCAGCCCGATAGCCGCCCCGACCTGGTGTTTCTCGCCACACTGCGAGAAGTTGACGACGCGCCGCAGCGGTCGGGACCATACCGGCGGAACCACCGGCGACACCGGTGACCAGGCATGAAGGGCGGCAGCGGATGGCTGGACGGGCAGTCGGGGGTTGGACGCTCAGCCGACGTGGTCTGCTGGCCACGGCAGCCACCAGCCTGCTCGCCGCGTGCGGTCGTGACGAGGGGACAGGAATCCGACGCCCGGAGAATCCGGAGCTGGTGATCGGGGTCAACCTCGAACTCACCGGCGTGGGACGGTTCATGGGCCTGCTCCAGGAACGTTCGCTGCGGATCATGGCCGACACGCTCAACGAGACGCAGGTGCCGGTCGGCAACCTGCGCCGCACCATCCGGCTGGTCATCCGGGACAACAAGAGCGACCCCCGGGTCGCCGCCGACCAGACCGACGAACTGGCCACCCGCGAGAACGCGCACGCCATCGTCGGCGGCTGCCTCGCCGAAACCTCGCTGCGCATCATCCCGGCCGCCCAGCAGCAACAGGTGCCGTTCATCTCCTTCGCCGCAGCGGACAACCTCACCACGCCGCTCTCCGAACGGACGTACATCTACAAGCTCGCCCCGGACGCCCGCGACATGGCCCGGGCGTTGGCCGGGCTGATTCGCTCGCAGGGGCTCGAACGTGTCGGACTGCTAGCCGCGGCAGGGGCGCACGGCGATTCGGGCGTACGGGCCGTCACAGCGGCGCTCGAAAGCACCGACCGCACCCTGGTCGCCACCGCCCGTCTGCCGCGTACCGAGGGCGCCGACTGCGGCCCGGCGGCCGGGCGGGTGGTCGCGGAGTTCCCGGAAGCGGTCATCATCTGGGGAACCTCGCCGTTCTCCGCCGCGGCGGCCCGGGCGCTCCGGGAGACCGGCTACACCGGGGGAATCTTCTTCGATGCCGGTGCGGTCACCGAGGACACCCTCTCCGACCAGAACTCCGAGGCCGTCGAGGGCTCGTACGCCGTACACCCCATCTCGTTGAGCGGGTCGTCGCTGACCAACACCACCACGGCCGGGTTGGCCCGTCGGGACTTCGTCTACCGGTACCTCCACGAGCACGGCTCGTTCAGCGGATTCGCCCCGTACGGCGCGGACGCGGTACGACTGATCGCCGACGCGGCCCGGCTCGGCAAGAGCGTCGACCGGGGCCGGATCCGGGCCTATCTGGCCACCCAGGTTGTCGAGGGCATCGCGGGTGCGTACTCGTTCTCGCCGATCCGCCACGGCGGTATGGCAGCGGACTTCCTCGGCGTATTCACCGTCTCCAGTGGCGCCTGGAGCCGGGTTTCCTGAGCACAGGGCACACCGGACAGCGCGGGAGCGGCCGGAAGTTCCGCGGCTTCAGGAGACGACGGCGCCGAGCGGCGGCGCGGACCTGGACCGTCCGAACGGGATCCGGCGAGCGGACAGGGCGCCGGATCACCGACTCACGGGACCGTCCGAACGGGAACACCGGTGGGAGACGACGGCGCCGAGCGGCGGCGCGGACCTGGACCGTCCGAACGGGATCCGGTGAACGGACGTCGGCGCGGAGGTCCGAGGGCGGTCGGGATGCGGCGAGCGCCCGGGCAGCGTGAGGCCCGGAATGTCGACGGCCGGCGCGACGGGCACACCGGACCGAGGCGGTCACCCAGAGGAGTGCCGAGGCGACAGCGACCGGTGGAGCGGACCAGCGGCCACCGGCGTGGCCGGGACAGCCGGTACCGGACAGCCGGGGCACGACGGATAGCGCCGGCCACGGACGTGGGTCCCGGCGCGACGGTGAAGCGACCGCCTCGATCAGGCTGGCGCGACGGCGCGCGAGCGACGCATCGTCAGCACGTACTCGACCAGCGAGATGAGGACGTGCTTGGTCGACTCCCGGTTCCGGGCGTCGCAGGCGACAACCGGTACGTCGTTGGAGATGGCCAGCGCGTCCCGCACATCCTGCGGGTCGTGGTACTGCATACCGTCGAAGCAGTTGATCGCCACGAGGTACGGCAGCCGACGGTGCTCGAAGAAGTCGATCGCCGCGAAGCAGTCGGCCAGTCGACGGGTGTCCACCAGCACGACCGCACCGATCGCCCCTCGCACCAGTTCGTCCCACATGAACCAGAACCGCGTCTGGCCAGGGGTACCGAACAGGTAGAGGATCAGATCCCGGTCGATCGAGATTCGACCGAAGTCCATGGCGACCGTGGTGGTCGTCTTTCCCGGCACCTGCCGCGTGTCATCGACGCCCACGCCGGCGGACGTCATGATCGCCTCGGTGGTCAACGGCGTGATTTCCGAGACCGAGCCGACCAGTGTCGTCTTGCCGACGCCAAAGCCACCGGCGATGACGATCTTCGCCGATGTCACGCGCCGGGGGTTGGGCGGTGCGACATGTCAGAGCCTGCGAAGTCCACTCAGCACCCTCTCCAGCAGTTCAGTGCCCACCGCATCGTTTGAGTCGTCCAGAATCGTCGGTTCGTGCACCGCCACCAGGCCGTCTGCGGCCATGTCGGCGATCAGGACCCGAGCCACTCCGAGCGGTAACTGCATCCGCGCCGCGATCTCCGCGAGCGACTGCAGTCGACCATCACACAGCGCGGCGATGTATTGGTGCTCCCGGCCCTGGCCACCATTGCCGTTTCCGGCGGACCGACCGCGCACCGTCGTCTCGACGAGCGCCTCCAGTGCGATATCGAGTCTCGGCCGGGTCCGACCGCGGGTGACGGCGTATGGCCGCACCAGCGCGCCGGTCGGCTCGTCGCGTTCGGCCATCATCGCCGTTCACCCCCTTCTCGCCGTAGCAGAGACTCACACCGTGGAGTTCGTCGTCGTTCCATTGTCGTCGCACCGGCTGGCAGCGCTCACCAGCCGTGTACCGCCTAGCTCAGCATCCCCGCCGCGGCCCGGGGCGGCGGCGTCAACGCGTCACCAACCCGGTCGACGAGCAATGCCATTTCGTATCCGACCTGCCCGACGTCACAGCTCCGGGCGGCAAGCACCGCGAAGGACGACCCGTCCGAGATGGACATCAGGAACAGGAAACCATTGTCCATCTCGACGACCGTCTGCAACACCGCCCCACCCTCAAAGCAGCGTGCCGCTCCCTGGGTGAGACTGACCAGGCCGGACGCGATCGCGGCGAGTTGATCCGCCCGGTCGCGCGGCAGGTCCCGTGACGCCGCCAGGAGCAGACCGTCCGCGGAGACGGCGATCGCGTGGGCGACGCCGGGCACACGATCGGCGAAGTTGGCCAGAAGCCAACCGAGATCCTGCGTAGATGTCATCCTTCATGCTCCTTCTGGCCGCTTGCGTTCGCGGGGCCCAGATCGACCTGCCCGATCGACTGGTCGTCCGTCGGGTGCGTGCGGCCACGCTGCACCCCACGGTGGTACGCGGACAGCAGTCCACGCACCGCCTCCGGCGTACGACGTTGCACCGAGGTGGTCGGCTTCTCCACGGCTCCGGGAACCAGCTGGGCCATCGGCACCCGCTTGGGCAGACCGGTCGACGTGGTAGGGGCGTCGGGCGCCTTGGCCGCCGAAGTGGCCGCCATCGCTGCCCGCCAACCGTCGTCGGCCGCCGTCTGCCAGCCGCCACCGAGTGCCTCGCCCGGCCGGCCCGCACCATTGCTGTGGCCGGCGGTGGAACCGCCGCCGTTGGGACGCTGTCCCAGCGGCGCCGAGACGTTCACCATCGCTGCGTTATCTGTCGGTGCGCTCGACGTCCGCTCCGCGTCACGACCGGCACCTTCCGCCGTGGCGACCTGGCTGGCCGACGGGGTGGAAGCGGCACCGCTCTGCGAAGCGCTGGCCTCCTCGGGGGTCCGGCGGGTACGGAACCAGGCCGACTCCAGCTCGCGGAAGATCGGCAGTTCCATGGTCTCGTCCGCGAACTTCGGTCGAGCGTCCACAGTAGCCGGTGGTTCGGCCGAGGGCCGGGCCATCCGTGGCAGTTCCGCCGTCATGTCCAGCGCGGCAGCCAACCGTTCCGGTACGGGCGGCGCGGCGGTCTCCCGCTCGGGCGCGTTGACCGGGGGCCATGCCGGCGGCGCACCGGCGCCGGGCGCCTGGGTGGGCTGCGGCAGCGGTGGCGGTGGCGGGGCGGCGAGCGGGGCCGGCGGGGCGGCGAACGGCGACACCGGCGGGGTCGCCAGCGGTGGTACCGGGGTTGCCGGTGGAGTCGGCGTCGCCTGCACGGGCGGGGCGGAGACCGGCGGAACCGGCGGAGCCGTCAGCGGCGCCTGCGCGGCGCTCGCCGCGGCCTCCTGGGTGTTCTGGCGCTGTCGAGGAATGGTGAACCCGGACATCGTCGTGGTGTCGGTGGCCGGACCGCCCTCCGCACCCTGCTCCGTGGCTCGGCGCTGGGGCAGCGGTTCCACCTCACGCCCGTCGGGGACCCGCGGCGTGAAGGGGTCACCCCCGTTCAGGCCCGCTCGTGCACCGGTGAGGTCAGACCAGGCCGGCATGCTCCGCACCGAGTTCGGCGGGGTACCGGAGCGCCCACCGCCGTTCGTGGCCGGCTCGTAAGGCCGGACCGCCGGAGCGGTGTCCTGATCGGCCGGACGGGAGAACGGTGTCTCGGCAGGGCGGGGGAACGGTGTCTCGGCCGGCCGGGGGAACGACGTGTCGGCCGGGCGGGGGAACGCCGCCTCGGGGCCGCTCTCCAGCGCGAGCGGAGCGCCGAACGCGGGGCGTTGCGACGGCTGGTGCGGTGCCGGTGCGGCGGTCGGCAGGGCACCCGGCTGACCGGCCCGGCCGGCGAGCGCCCGGGGGATCAGCATCGCCGAGGGCAGCGTGACGTCCGCGACAGTCCCACGGTCGTTGCCGGCCCGCAGTTCGACCTGGACACCGTGCCGGGACGCCAGTCGCGCCACCACGACCAGACCCATCATCCGGGAGACGGTCACGTCCACCGCGGGTGGCTTGGCCAGCCGGTCGTTGAGGTCCTGCAACTGCTCCGCGGTGATGCCGATGCCACGGTCCTCGACGTACAGGGTCGCGCGGTCGCCCACCCGACGGGCTTCGACCAGCACCTGCGAGTCCGGCGGCGAGAACGCGGTGGCGTTGTCGAACAGCTCCGCCACCAGGTGTACGAGGTCGTTGACCGCCTGCGCCTGGACCTCGATGTCCCGGTCGACCATCCCGAACTCGATCCGGGTGTAGTGCTCGACCTCGGACTGCGCGGCGCGGAGCACGTCGATCAGGGCCGCCGGCTCGCGCTGTACCCGGGTCGAGTCGGCGCCGGCGAGAACGAGCAGGTTTTCGTCGTTGCGCCGCATCCGGGTGGCCAGGTGGTCGAGCTGGAAGAGTTCGGCCAGCCGGTCCGGGTCCTCCTCGCCGCGCTCCAGCCGGTCGAGGTGCCCGATCAGCCGGTCGACCAGGATCTGGGACCGACGGGCGAGGTTGACGAACATCGTCGAGACGGAGGCACGCAGTGCGGCCTGCTCGGCGGCGGTGCGGACCGCCTCCAGGTGGACCGCGTTGAACGCCTCGGTGACCTGGCCGAACTCGTCCTTGCTCCGGACCGGCAGCGGCTCGGCGATCTGGTTGGCCACCTGGACCGGGGACATCTGTGCGGTCAGCTGCGGGTCACGCAGTCGGGACACCGCGTGCGGCAGGCCGTGCTCGGCGACAGCCAGCGCGCCCTGCCGGAGTTCCCGGAGCGACCGGGCCATCGAGCGGGCCACCAGGTACGCGAAGAGGATGGCGATCAGCAGCATGCTGAGCAGCAGGCCGGTCTCCACGAACACCTGCTGCCGGACCTCGTCGCGCAGCACACCGGCCCGCTTGAGCACGTCGCCGTCGAGCCTCGCCTCGACCTCACGGATCAGCTGGGCGTTGCCGACCATCGCGGCGTCCCAGTCGTCCGCGTCGAACGGGGCGTCCGACATGCTCTCGTTGGTCTTGCCCCGGATCCAGCCGCTGTAGGTGTCGGCCTCGCGCTGGTCGGCGCCGGCGACCATCTGCTCGTAGAACTCGGCCTCGTCCCGGCTGGCGACCGCCTCGAAGCTCTGCAGTGCCTGCTGCTGACCGGTCTCGGTGGCGATGTAGTCGGTCCGCAGCACCGGGGTCAGTCTGTTGTCGATCAGCGCGCGGTGCACGACGATTCGACGCATCGACAGGTATTCCTTGGCCCGCGAGGTCGCGGCGGCGGCCCGCATCCGGTCGCCCAGGTTCGTGTCACCGGCGAGCTGCGACGCGAGGTCCCGCAGGTCGAGCAGCTCGTTGATCAGCCCCTCGTACGACTGCGCGGCGTCGGTCAGTTTGAGCTTCTCGTTGACGACCTGGCTACGGGTGCCGGGCAGGTCGATCAGCCCCTGGTCGATCCGGCCCAGCAGGGCGTCGAAGTTGGCCGGCACGTCGTCCAGCTCGGCCCGACGCTCCGAGTACGGCCCCTTGGCACCGTCGACCCGCTTGTGCACGTCGTTGTAGGCCTGGAGGTACTTCTGCCGGGGCGTCTCCGCCCGTGAGCCGAGCAGCAGGACCGCGCCCGCCCGCTCGTCCTGTAGGTCGTGCACGAGTTCGCCGGAGACCTGGGAGAGCGCGGCCAGCGTGTCGGCGCGATTGGCGTCCTCGAGCCGCTCCAGGTGGTCGACGATTCCCGTCGTACCGACCACCACGACCGCGATGGTCGGCGCGATCATGATCAGCCCGAGTTTCGACCAGATCGGCATGTCGCGAAGCCGACCGATCGGCGAGCGGAGACGCGACAGGACCGTTCCTGGTCTCTTGGGCCGCTTGCTCACGTCACCGCCTTCCCATCCAGCACCCTGTCATGGATCGAGGGCACCGCTGAACAACCGACCCGGCCGGGTCGGACCTCCGAGATTCCATCACGCCACAACTCAAAGAGAAAGCCCAGGTTGTCACCAACCGGGAGCGCACCGAAATGTCCCCGCGCTTTGACAGCGGTCCGTCTTTTAGGTGTCACCCAGCGTAGTCACATGCCTTGTTCGCGTACGTCCCCGTGGTTACCGCGGTGCAGACCGGAAATCGTTGTCCATTTCCAGACCCGAGGTCCCGCCCCGCAACGCATCGAACGTTACCGGAACCGCTGACACCCTACGCCCTCGCGTCCGTCGTGTGTGCCGGGCCCGACTGGTGGGATGCGGACCACGAGTTGACCCCGCCCACGGCGGAGGAACCTTGCCCCACAGGCCCCGACGACAAGGCCGAAGTGCCGGATTACGCACTCCATGCGGACCGCCGGACGAACGGCCGGCCGATCGCCGCTGACCGGATCGACGCCGACGCCGCCCGAAGGGCCACCGGCCCCTCGGGCGACCCGCCTCGGGATCAGGACAGCAGTTTGGCGTACGCCGGTTTGATCACCTCGTTGATGATGGCCAGCCGCTCGTCGAACGGAATGAAGGCGCTCTTCATCGCATTGATGGTGAACCACTGCAGTTCGGCGTAGCCGTAGCCGAACGCCTCCACGAGCAGGGCCATCTCCCGCGACATCGAGGTACCGCTCATCAACCGGTTGTCGGTGTTGACGGTGACCCGGAACCGGAGGTCCCGCAGCAGCCCGATGGGGTGCTCGACGATCGACGGCGCGGCGCCCGTCTGGACGTTGGACGACGGACACAGTTCAAGCGGGATCCGCTTGTCCCGGACGTACGCGGCCAGCCGGCCGAGCACCGGTTCCGCACCGGTGGTGATGTCGTCGACGATCCGTACGCCGTGGCCGAGCCGGTCCGCGCCGCACCACTGGATCGCCTGCCAGATCGACGGCAGACCGAACGCCTCCCCGGCGTGGATGGTGAAGTGAAAGTTCTCCCGCTGGAGGTATTCGAAGGCGTCCAGGTGCCGGGTGGGCGGGAAGCCCGCCTCGGCGCCGGCGATGTCGAAGCCGACCACCCCGACGTCCCGGTGCCGTACGGCGAGTTCGGCGATCTCCTGGGACCGGGCCGCGTGCCGCATCGCGGTGAGCAGGGTGCCGATCCGGATCGGCCGTCCGGCCGCCGCCGCCGCGGCACTGCCCTCGGCGAAACCGGCCAGCACCGCCTCCACCACCTCGTCCAGGCTGAGGCCCCGTTCCAGGTGCTGCTCCGGGGCGAACCGGACCTCCGCGTAGACCACACCGTCGTGGGCCAGGTCGAGCGCGCATTCGGCGGCGACGCGGTGCAGACCCTCCACCGTCTGCATCACCGCGACGGTGTGCGCGAACGTCTCCAGATAACGTTCGAGCGACCCCGAGTCGGCCGCCGCGACGAACCACCGGCCGAGTTCGTCCGGATCCGTGGTCGGCAGCGGGTGCCCCACCGCCTCGGCGAGTTCCACCACGGTCCCCGGCCGCAGCCCACCGTCGAGGTGGTCGTGCAGCAACGCCTTCGGGACCCTGACGATGTCTTCGTAACCGATTACCGCCATGTGCCGACATTAGTGGGCCGCCGCTGTCGTTTCCGGCACCGCCCCGGCACCTCCCCGCGCGGCTCCCTTCCCGGCCACGCCGCCAGCGGCCGGTATCACCGCCGGGACACCACCGGCCAACGGACCGGACACCGTCAGTGCCGCCGGCCGCGCGCTGCCGGGTCGCCGGGCACGGGTCACTGCCAGCCGGGACGCCACTATCGTGGTCGGGGTGCCTCCCGAGATCCTGCGGCACCTCCGCTGTCCGCTCTGCGGCCAACCACTCGCCCCGGTGGCCGTAGCCGGGCCGGTGGCCGCCGCGCTGCGCTGCCCGGCCGGACACAGTTTCGACATCGCGCGGCAGGGCTACGTCAACCTGACGGCGGGACGTTCCCCGCACTCCGGGGACACCGCCGCGATGGTGGCTGCCCGGGACGACTTCCTCGGCGCCGGCCACTACGACGTCATCTCGACCACGCTCGCCGCACTCGCCACCTCGGCGACGACCGCCGCGACCGCACCGGAGGGCGGCGCTCCGACGACGTACCCGGAACTGGTGGTCGACGCCGGAGCCGGCACCGGCCGGCACCTCGCCGCGGTGCTCGACGCCCTGCCCACCGCCACGGGCCTGGCCCTGGACGCGTCGAAGCCGGCACTGCGTCGCGCCGCCCGGGCCCATCCACGGGCCGGCGCCGTGCTCTGCGACACCTGGCGCCGCCTCCCGCTGGCCGACGGTGCCGCCGGCCTGCTGCTCAACGTCTTCGCCCCACGCAACGGCCCGGAGTTCCGGCGGGTGCTGCATCCACGGGGCAGCCTGCTGGTGGTCACCCCGGCCGCCGACCACCTGCGCGAACTGGTCGACGCACTCGATCTGCTCCGGGTCGACCCGGCCAAGGAGGAGCGGGTCGCCGGCAGCCTGGCGCCGCACTTCACGCCCGGCCCCACCACGGTACGGCGCGACACGCTGCGGCTCAGCCGGGCCGAGGTACGCACCCTGGTGGGGATGGGCCCGAGTGCCTGGCACACCGCCCCGGAACGGCTCGACGCGCGGGTCGACGCCCTGCCCGAGCCGGTGACGGTCACCGCGGCGGTACGCATCGCCGCCTACCAGCCCCGCTGACCACGGCCAGATCCGACGCGCGACAACCGCATCCCGGCCTGGTCGGTCCCCGGCCGGGACACCGACCCAGCCAGACCCCGACGCCGGCCTCGGGCGGTAGGGCCGACGCCGACCTCAGGTGGAGAGGTCGACCTCCTCCCAACCGGCCGGCGGGTCGTGGAACGGCCCCCGGAAGACCACCGCCCACTCCAACGCCCACCGCCGCTGCCCGATCGCGTTGCTGTCGATCATCCCGGGCAACCGGAGCCCCTGCCGCTCGGCCTCCAGGTAGGCCCAGTCCAGGCAGTAGTAGAGGTCGAGCACGGCGGCGACCTCCACCGCGCCCCGGGGAGCCGCCAGGGAGCGCGCCCGCCACTGGGTGAAGGTCTCCCCGGCCGGAAGGTTCGGCAGTCGCGCCATGAGGCGGTCGTCGGACGGCGCGGTCGGGTCGAGGTGCCGGGTCAGCCCGAGCACCCACGCCAGGGCGAAGACCGCGTCGTGGTGCAGTACGAACGACCGGTGGTCCCCCCGGTCGCCCGCCACGAACTGCCACTCCGGCGGCGTGACCATCTCCACCAGGTGCGAGCCGAGCAGCCAACCCATCCCTGCCTCGGCCGGCATCCCGAAGCACCGGGCCAGCACCAGGTGCAGTACGGCGACCCGGGCCTCAAGCTCGCCGGTGGGTCGCAACTCGACGGTGTCCCCCGGCTCCCACACCAGGGGAAACTGCTCCGGGGGCAGCGGCAGGCCCAGCCTGCTCAGCTCGGCCACGTTGGCCGCACGGACCGCCTGCGGGTCGGGAACGGGCACGCTCACAGCTGTAGATCCTGTCGGGTCAGGGTCCGTTCGGCGCGGCCGCGTCGTGACCCCGGGTGGATGCCCGGACCGACGTCGAACCGGGCCCGGTGGAAGTCTCCCGGCGACGGAGGATAACCGCTCGGCGGGGCCCGCCACCGGCCGCCCCGCCCGGCGTCGGCGCCCCTGACCGTCCGGCCGAGGACCCTGGCCGACCGGTCGAGGGAGCTAGCCGATCCGGTCGATGACCAGCGGCGTCACGGCCGGACGCTGACCCGAGACCAGCACCGCCGCGGCCGCTTCGGCCCGGGCCGCCGGGATCCGCTCCGGGTCGTCGGTCCGCAACTCGTACAGCGGGTCGCCGGCCCGTACCGGGTCGCCGGGTCGGCGGTGCAGCACCACCCCGGCGGCCGCGCTGACCGGGTCCTCCTTACGGGCCCGGCCCGCGCCGAGTCGCCACGCGGCGATTCCGATGCCGTACGCGTCGACGGCGGAGACGAAGCCGTCCCGGTCGGCCCGGACGACCTCCACCTCAGCGGCGACCGGCAGCGGGGCGTCCGGATCCCCGCCCTGGGCCCGGATCATGGTCCGCCACACGTCCATCGCCCGGCCGTCGCGCAGCGCCCGCTCCGGGTCGGCGTCCGGCAGCCCAGCCGCGGCGAGCATCTCCCGGGCCAGTGCGAGGGTCAGCTCCACCACGTCGGCGGGACCGCCGCCGGCGAGCACCTCCACCGACTCGGCGACCTCGACCGCGTTGCCGACCGTCAGCCCCAGCGGGGTCGACATGTCGGTGAGTAGGGCGACCGTCCGGACCCCGTGCGCGCCGCCCAGCTCGACCATGGTGCGGGCCAGCTCCCGGGCGTCCGACTCCGCCTTCATGAACGCGCCCGAGCCGACCTTCACGTCGAGCACCAGCGCCCCGGTGCCCTCCGCGATCTTCTTGCTCATGATCGAGCTGGCGATCAGCGGGATCGCCTCCACGGTGCCGGTGACGTCACGCAGGGCGTACAGCTTGCGGTCGGCCGGGGCCAGTCCCTCCCCGGCGGCGCAGATCACCGCGCCGACCTCGCGCAGCTGCGCGATGAACTCGGCGTTGCCGAGCGCGGCCCGCCAACCCGGAATCGACTCCAACTTGTCCAACGTGCCGCCGGTGTGCCCGAGCCCCCGACCGGAGAGCTGCGGTACGGCGGCACCGCACGCCGCGACCAGCGGAGTCAACGGCAGAGTGATCTTGTCGCCCACCCCGCCGGTGGAGTGCTTGTCCGCCGTCGGCCGGGAAACCCCTGACAGGTCCAGCCGCTCTCCGCTGGCGATCATCGCGGCGGTCCACCGGGCGATCTCGGCGGGGGTCATCCCACGCAACAGGATCGCCATCGCCAGCGCCGACATCTGCTCGTCCGCGACCCGGCCCCGGGTGTACGCGTCGACCACCCAGTCGATCTGCCCGTCGGAGAGCACCCCGCCGTCCCGCTTGGTCCGGATCACGTCGACCGCGGCGTACGCATTCACAGTTGTTTCCTCTTCCTCATGGTTCGCGCCGACCCACGGCGTCGTTCGTCAGGTACCGCCGGCGCGGCGTTGACCCCTGCCGGCCCACGGCCACCACGGGGGCCGGCCCCGGGGGCCGCGGCGCGGGTTACCCCCGGCCCCGCGGGGCGCCGGGCACGGCGGGCCCGGCTCCACCCCCGGACCTGGCACGGCGCGCCCCGCCCGACCCTCCGCGACCTGGCACGGCGCGCCCGGCCCAAACCCTCCGCGATCCGGCAACGTCCCCGACCGGACCAGCTGCTTCAGGCACCAGGCACCAGGCCGGAAAGCCCCGGCCGGGAGACCTCAGCCCGCCCAGCGCGCCGGGATCTCCGCCGGAGGCTCCCCCTCGCCGGCCCAGAACAGTGCGCCGTCGGCGTCGACCACCACCACCCGAGGCGTACGGGCCTGCGCCCAGGTGATCGCCTCGGCGACGTCGGTCCAGGTCGGCGCCTCCTCCAGCACCCCGGTCGGGGCACCCTCGGCATCGCCGGCGGCCCGCTCCCAGTAGCCGGTCCAGATCTGCCGGCCGCCAGACACGTCCGGGTGCAGGAAGACGGTGCCCCGTCCCCGCCAGGCCGCCAACGCCTCCGGCACGCTGGGAACCTTCGCCGAGGTCGCCATCGCCTCCAGGTCTTCCACCCCGAACGCGTGCGGCAGCAGTTCCGTCATCCGCAGCGGCCGGGGTTCCGCCTCGACCACGAGTGCCGGACCGCCGTGCTCCCAGAGCAGTTGCCGGCACCGGCCGCAGGGCATCAGGGGTGCACCGTTCGCGTCGACGCAGGAGAGCGCCACCAGTTTGCCGCCGCCGGAGGCGTGCAGCGCGGAGACCAGCCCGCACTCGGCGCAGAGCGTGACACCGTACGAGGCGTTCTCCACGTTGCAGCCGACCACGATCCGGCCGTCGTCGACCAACGCCGCCGCCCCGACCGGAAAGTTCGAGTACGGCGCGTACGCGTGCCGCATCGCGTCGGTCGCGGCGGCCCGCAGCTTGGCCCAGTCAATCTCCATCGTCACGCCACCATCCTGCCCCGCCGCTGGTCAGCCCTTGATGTAGGGCTTGCCGTCGGCGGCCGGAGCCCGCACCTTGCCGACCAGCCCGGCCACCGCGAGCAGGGTGGCGAGGTACGGCAGCATCGCCAGGAACTCGCTGGGGATGGTGCTGTTGATCGCGCTGAGGTAGGTGCCGAGCTGGTCGGCGAAGCCGAAGAAGAGCGCGGCCAACAGGGCACCGGTCGGGCTCCACCGGCCGAAGATCAGCGCGGCGAGGGCGATGAAGCCCTTACCGCCGATCATGTTCTTGGTGAAGGTGTAGAGCGCCAGGGTGTAGGAGGCGCCGCCGATCCCGGCGACCATGCCGGCGAGCAGCACGTTCCGGTAGCGCAGCGCCAGGACCTTGACCCCGAGGGTGTCGGCGGCGGTCGGGTGTTCCCCGACCGACCGGGTCCGCAGCCCCCACCGGGTCCGGAACAGCGCGACGTGGATCACGACCACCAGGATCAGTGCCAGGTAGAGGAAGATGTTGCCGCTGAACAGGGCCGGGCCGAGGACCGGGATGTCGGAGAGGACCGGGATCGGCCAGGCCTCGAACCGGGGTGGCTGGTTGTACTTCGCCGCGTCGGGCTGCATCAGCCGTTCGTAGAGGAAGCCGGTCAGGCCGACCGCGAAGAGGTTCAGCACGATCCCCATCACGACCTGGTCGACCAGGTACCGGATGGTGAAGATGGCGAGCAGCAGCGAGATCAGCGCGCCGCCGAGGGCGGCGGCGGCCAGGCCGAGCCAGGCGCTCGCGGTGAGCGTACCGACCAGGGCGCCGGCGAAGGCGCCCATCAGCAACTGTCCCTCGATCGCCACGTTCACCACACCGGACCGCTCGGAGAGCACTCCGGCCAGGGCGCCGAAGATCAGCGGCAGGGCGAGGATGAAGGTGCCCCGGACGATGTTCACCAGCGGCATGAAGTTCTGTCCGGCCGGCGCGGCCGAGACCTGCCAGCAGATGAACGAGAGCACCACGCCGGCGATCGCGACGCCGAGCAGCGGAGTGAACCAGCGCTTCGGCAACCCGACCAGCAGGGCCGCTCCGGCCGCCACCGCGACCAGTCCGAAGAGGATCGCGCCGACGGTCCCGTTCAGCGCCACCGAGGCGCCGCCGGCGTCCTCGCTGAGGGTGAACCGGGCGTCCGCGCCGGTGGCGAGGGCGCCGAACAGCACCGCGGCGAGGATACCGAGCAGCACCGCCCCGACGCCGACCTTGCGGTCGCGGGTCCAGAAGCCCGGTCGTACGGTGACCGCGACGTCCTCGACAGTCATCGTGGACATGGGGTGTGTCACCAGCCCTTCGCCATGCTCGTCTGCAGCCGGGCGGCGCGGGCGGCCCGGAGCCCGAAGATCGCCTTCACCAGTGCCGGTGCGGCGATGAAGATGACGATCAGCGCCTGCAGCACGGTGACCAGTTCCAGCGAGACGCTGGCGTACGACTGCATCCGGTTGCCGCCCGCCTGCAGGGCGCCGAAGAGCAGCGCGGCGAGTGCGACGCCCCACGGTCTCACCCGACCGAGCAGCGCGACCAGGATGCCGTCGAAACCGATCTGGGCGATGACCAGCGGGGTGAGCGCGGTGGCGGTGCTGCCGAGCACCATGTTCGCGCCGCCGAGACCGGAGAGCGCACCGGCGATCACCATGACCAGGACGTACGTCTTGGCGACGCTGATCCCGGCGGTCCGGGCCGCCTCCGGGTTGGCGCCGACCGCGCGCAGTTCGAAGCCGAAGGTGGAGCGGTTGAGCAGCCAGGAGACCGCCCAGGTGGCGCCGACCGCGAGCACGATGCCGAGGTGCACCCGCAGGTCGCCGCCGAGCAGTCGGGGCAGTTGGGCGGAGCCGTCGACGGACCGGCTGATCGCGTCGGTCCGATCGGAGGCGTGCACCCCGTTCTGCACGATGATCCAGGCCAGGAAGTACGTGGCGACGTAGTTGAGCATGATCGTGGTGATCACCTCGTGCGCGCCGGTCCGGGCCTTGAGGAAGCCGGAGGCGAAGCCCCAGAGCGCGCCGCCGAGGGCACCGGCGACCAGGGCCACGACCAGGTGTACGACCGGCGGCAGCGGCAGCAGGAAGCCGGCGAGCGCGGCCAGGATCACCCCGACCGTGGCCTGCCCCTGGGCACCGATGTTGAACAGACCGCCCCGGAACGCCAGCGAGACCGCCAGACCGGTGAAGACCAGCGGGGCGGTGTAGGTGAGCGTTTCCGAGATCGGGGCGAAGACCGGCTGCCAGCCGTTCGTGCCGCTGATCCAGCCGCTGACCGCCGCCGGGTCGACGATCGCGCCCTTGAACAGGTTGGCGTACGCGTCGCTGACCACCGCCCAACTGGAGTTGAGGGCGTCCTGGGGCCGGGCGGTGAAGTAGCTGAACGTGTGCAGCACGTCCGGGTCGGAGACGATGATCAGGATGGCGCCGATCACCATCGCCAGTACGACGGCGAGCACGGTGACGGCCACGGTGTTGGCCGACCAGAGATTGCGGACGAAGAGCTTCAGCAGCAACGACGCGCCGCCGTCCCGGTCGGTCAGCGGAGCGGCTCCGGCCGGCTGCGCCGGGTCGGTTCCATCCGCCGTCTTCGCCGGCTCGGCCCCACCAGCGGCGGACGCCGCGGCCTCGGTGCCACCAGTGGCCGGCGCCGCCGCATCGGCGGCCGGCTCGGCCGGCTCGACGGCGCCAGCGACGGGCTCGGCCGGAGCGGCGCCAGCGGTCCCGGTCACCTTCTCGGTTCCGGTCTCGGTCCCTGCTCCGTCGGGGTTCTCCCGGGGGGCGGGCACACCGGGGGTGTTGACGTCGGTCATCGGGTTTCCTCGCTACCAGGAACGTCGGCGCGGCCGGCCTCGTCGGCGGCCGGCGCGACCGGGTCGGCGGGCGACCCCGCCGGCTCGACAGGCGCCGCGACCGGGTCGGCGGGCGACCCGGCGGTTTGCTCCGGCACACCGGCGGACGGCTCGCCACCGGTGATACCGGCCATCAGGAGTCCGATCTCCTCACGGGGGGTCTCCGGACCGACGACGCCGATGATCCGGCCCCGGTACATCACGGCGATCCGGTCGGCGAGGCCGATCACCTCGTCCAGTTCACTGGAGACGAGCAGTACGGCGGTGCCGATGTCCCGCTCGTGGATGATCCGGCGGTGGATGAACTCGATCGAGCCGACGTCCACGCCCCGGGTGGGCTGGGCGGCCACGAAAAGCTTGAGCGGCCGGGACATCTCCCGGGCGATGATCACTTTCTGCTGGTTGCCGCCGGAGAGCGTACCGACGGGTGCGTCGGCCGAGGGGGTCCGGACGTCGAACTCGGGAATCCGCTCCCGGGCCGACGCGGCGATCGCCTCCGGCTTGAGCACCAGCCCGGCCCCGAACGGCGGCTGGTCGTAGATGTCCAGCACCAGGTTCTCGGCGACGCTGAACTCCTTGACCAGTCCGTCGACGCTGCGGTCCTCGGGGACGTACCCGACACCGGCCCGGAGCACCCGCTTGGTCGGCCAGCCGTCGATCCGGTCCCCGGCCAGCGTCACCGAGCCGCTGAGCAGCGGCCGCAGCCCCATCAGCGCCTCGATCAGCTCGGTCTGCCCGTTGCCCTGCACACCCGCGATGCCGAGCACCTCACCGGCGCGTACGGTCAGGTCCACCCCGTCGACCGCGCGCACCGACCGGTCGTCGTCCACGACCAGGCCCTCGACCTGCAACACCGGGGCGCCCGGCGTGGCGGCCGCCTTCTCCACGGTCAGGTTGACGGTACGACCGACCATCAGCGCGGCGAGTTCGTCCTCGCTCGCGTCCGGGCTGGCGGTGCCGACCGTACGGCCCCGGCGGATCACGGTGATCCGGTCCGCGATCGCCTTCACTTCCTTGAGCTTGTGGGTGATGAAGACGATCGACTTGCCGGTCTCCTTCAGCGCCCGCATGACAACGAGGAGTTCCTCGGTCTCCTGCGGGGTCAGCACGGCGGTCGGCTCGTCCAGGATCAGCAGGTCGACGTCGCGGGTGAGGGCCTTGACGATCTCGACCCGCTGCTGCACGCCGACCGGCAGGTCCTCGACGACCGCGTCGGGGTCGACCCGCAGGTTGTAGCGGCTGGAGACCTCGGTCACCTGGCGCCGGGCCCGGCGCCGGTCGAGGAAGCCGAGCAGGCCACCCCGTACCTGCTCGGCGCCGAGCATGATGTTCTCCGCCACGGTGAAGACCGGGACCAGCATGAAGTGCTGGTGCACCATGCCGATGCCGGCGGCGATGGCGTCGCCGGGGCCCTTGGCCCGCAACGGCCGGCCGTCGACCAGAATCTCCCCTTCGTCCGGCTGTAGCAGTCCGTACAGCACGTTCATCAGGGTCGACTTGCCCGCGCCGTTCTCCCCGAGCAGCGCGTGAATCTCTCCGGGCTCCACCGTCAGGTCGATGTGGTCGTTGGCGACCAGATCACCGAACCGCTTGGTGATGCCGCGCAGTTCGAGTCTCAGCGCAACCTCCAGGGAGTGCGGGGGGATGCTGCAGCCTAGCTGCTGGTAGGCCGGGTTGACAGGGGACCGTTCGGCGGTCGTGGCGGCCTGTTCGGCCGGTCGGTGGGCGGCGCGAAAACCGGCCGCCCCGACCCGGCGGAAAAGCTCCCTACCAGGGCCGGAGCGGCCGGATCGTCACTTTCAACGCCGGCCCGGCCAGCCGTCCCGGTCAGTGCCGGGACGACCGACCCGGTCGTCACTTCGGCTGGGCGGCCGAGCTGACCTTGACGGTGCCCGCAGCGATGTCGGTCTTGAGCTTCTCGACGTCGGCCTTCAGCTCCGCCGGAACCTTGCTGTCGAACTCGTGGTACGGGGCGAGCGAGACGCCGTTGTTGGCCAGGGTGCCGAGGTAGCCGGGGTCGTGGGCCAGCTGCTCGCCCTTGGCCGCCTTCACCACCGCGTCCTTCACCGCGTCCTTGATGTTCTTGACAACGGTGGTGACCAGCGCGGCGCAGTTCGGGGTGCTCTCGCAACCGTCGCTGTCCACCCAGATCGCCGAGTACTTGCCGCCGGAGGCCTGGGCGGCCGCCGTGGTGCCGAGTCCGGCGCCGCCGGCCACCGGCATGACGATGTCGGCGCCCTGGGCGACGAGGGCGTCGCTGACCTTCTTGCCCTCGTCCTGCTTCACGAAGCTGTTGGTGAAGGAGCCGTTCTGGCTGGCCTTGTCCCAACCGATCGCCTTGACGCTCTTGCCCTTGGCCTGGTTGTAGTGGGCCACCCCGTCGACGAAGCCGTCCATGAAGATGGTCACCGGCGGGATCTTCTCCCCGCCGTAGGTGGCGACCGTACCGGTCTTGCTCATCCCGGCGGCGAGGTAACCGGCCAGGAACGCGGCCTGCGCGGTGTCGAACTGCATCGGGAAGATGTTGCTCTCCGGCAGCTTGGCGTCCACGATGCCGAACTGCTGGTCCGGGTGCGCCTTGGCGATCTTGGAGGTGGCGTTGCCCATCAGCCCACCCACCGCGAGGATGAAGTCGCAGTCCTGGTTGACGTACTGGGTCAGGTTCGGCTCGTAGTCCGCCTCGGCCTTGGACGCCACGTACTTGATGTCGATATTGCTGTCGGCGGCCTTCGCCGCTTCCAGACCGGCCCAGGCCGAGGTGTTGAACGACTTGTCGTCGATGCCCCCGACGTCGGTGACCATGCAGGCGGAGTACTTGTCGGCCGCCGTGCCGCCAGCGTTGTTCTCGTCCGGAGCCTCGCCACACGCGGCGGCGCCGAGCGCGAGCCCGCCTACCGCGAGTACCGAGACGATCCGCATCCCACGCGCAGAGCGCAAGACGGTCTCCTTCCCATTGCACACCGCCCAGTGCGGTGGCAGCCCTTGTGCCGGCCTGCTGCGCTGCCGCCGGCGTCCCACGTTACGGACGGGAGCGTACGCCCGCACCAGTCCACCGGCCGACAATCGTGCCTGACTGTTGAACGCCCGTTACCCTTACGTAACTTCGGGGTGCCCGAGATCACTCAACGGTCCGCCCGATGCCGGACCGATCCTCCCGGGCGTCCGTTTTCCGCCGGTTCCGGCCTGCCGCAGGTGACGGGGGGTTGACCACCTGGGGTCATCGGGACCCCGGCGACCAGGACCGATGTGGCCGGTCCTGGTCGACGTACCGCCGGTGGGTCAGCGCCAGAAGACCGCGACCGCGGCGTTGACCAGCGTCAAGCCGATGATCGCGAGGAAGTGGCCCTTGTTGACCACCTCGCGCTTACGGGAGAAGAACACCATCACGAAGATCATCAGTGCGATCACCAGTTTGGTGGCCAGCTTGGCCGGCGACGGCTCGTCGCCGTTCCGCAGCGGCGCGGCGAGGCCGAGTCCGGTCACCAGCTGGATGACCGCACCCCAGAGCATCAGGGGGTTGATCCGCGTCCGGCCGGTGACGTACTGCCCGACCGCACCGCCGAGCAGCAGCGCGAAACCGATCAGGTGCGCGTAGAGGAGTATCAGTCGGAGAGGTTCCACGCCGCACATCCTGCCCCATCGATCACCGACCGGCCCGCCCGGAACAGCCGGCCCGGCCGAGAACGGGTTCAGGCGGCGCTGGATCCCGATCCGGAACGACCCGGACCCGGGGCCGGATCGCCCGCGACGGGATCAAGCCTGACCGCCCAGAGCGGGTGATCCGGCCCCGGGCCATCAAGCCCGCTCAGCCGCCACCCCCGGGCCATCAAGCCCGCTCAGCCGCCGGCCCCGGCCGTCATGCCCGACCGCCGGTCCCGCCCAGGGCCGTCCGGGGTGGCGGTCGCATCCGACCCCGGGCCGCTGGGCCCGAGCACCGGCCGGGCCCGTCCGACGCAGGTGAGCAGCAACCCGATACCGGCGTAGCCGGCCAGGACCAGCAGCGACGTGGTCGCACCGGCTCCGTCGAAGAACGCGGTCGACCGCAGCAGCGTGCCGCCGGCGCCGACCGGCAGCCACTGGCCGACCGCGCCCCAGGGCTGCGGCAGCAGTTCCGGCGCGGCGGAGACCGCCGACAGCGGGTTGCCGACCAGGAAGACCAGGACCGCGCCGAGACCGAGCCCGGCCCGGCCGAGTGTCGTGCCGAGCCCGGTCACGGTGGCCGCGACGGCCAGCGCGGTCAGCCCGATGGCCGCACCGTTGCGCGGGTGGTCGCCGGGCAGCACGCCGAGCCAGCCCTGCAGCACCAGCGGCCCGGCGACGCCGGCCAGCAGCCCGAAGCCGACCAGCCCGAGCAGCCGGGCGATCCGGCTGGTGACCAGGAGGGTGAGCAGGGCGCCGGCCAGCAGACTGGTCAGCGCGACAGGCAGGAACCCGGCGGCGAAGCCGGCACCCCGGGGGTCGTCCGGGTCGGCGGGGACGATCTCGACCACCCGGACCGGGCGGTCGGTCGCGAGCGCCCCGGCGGCCTGGGTGAGCAGTGCCGCGACCGTGGGACTGCCGCCGGTCACGGTGTGCAGGGTCGGTCCGTCCGGGCCGGCGACGAGGGCGGCGTACGCCTCGCGGTCGCGCAACGCCCGGTCGGCGGCCGGGCCGTCGGGCAGCCGGATGACGTCGAAGCTGCCCGGTGGCGCGGCGGCGGTCAACCGCCCGGCGAGTTGGTCGGCGGCCGGCGCCGGCCCGGCGACCACCACCGGCAGGTCCCGGGGGGCCAGGTCCGCGGCGGGACCGGCGAACAGGGGTACGAGCAGCGACTGCAGCAGCACCGCCAGGCCGGCGACCAGTACGGCCACCGCGAGCGGCGATCGGGGACGGGACAGGACGACGGGTCGGGTCATTCCCGGGCTCCTCTTAAAACGAATACTCGCTCTCTTAAAGCCCAGGTTCCTCCTCCGGGCGCCGCGCCGTCAAGAACGAATCCTCGTTTTACAATGTGGCGTGCCCCGCGTCTCCGACGAACACCTGGCCGCCCGGCGGCAGCAGATCCTCGACGCCGCCCGAGTCTGCTTCCTCCGCAACGGCTTCCACGCGACCTCCATGCAGGACGTGATCAACGAGGCCGGGCTGTCCGTCGGTGCGGTCTACCGGTACTTCCGCAGCAAGCACGAACTCGTCACCTCGATCGCCGAGTCGGTGCTCGACGGAGCGGACGAACTGTTCGAGACCCTCGCCAGGGCGGAGCCCCCGCCACCCCTGCTGGACGTGGTCGACAGGGCGCTCGAGTTCGTCGACTCCCAACTCGGGCCGGACGGCGCGTTCCGACTCGCCGTACAGGTCTGGTCGGAGTCACTGCGCGACCCGGTACTGGCCGACTTCGTCGCGCGGATGTACGCCGGACTCCGGTCCCACTACGTCACGCTCGCCCGACGGGCCGTGCACTCCGGTGAGCTGCCACCGGACGCCGACCCCGAGGCGGTGGGCGCGGTCCTGATCGGGCTGGTCCCCGGCTACGCGCTGCAGCGGCTGCTCTCCGCCGGGCCGGACCGCCACACCTACCTCGCCGGGGTACGGGCCATGGTGGACCCGCACCTCGGCCCCACCGGCCGGCACCGCTGACCTCGACGCCCCACCGGGCAGGACGCTTCCGGTCGACATCCGGTCGGGCTAACATCGGCCAACCACCGGGATCACAGCATACGATCTTGAGGGGAGAGCCCCGGCTACGCCGCGACCGGCCGGCGGCGGACGGGAGTCACGCTGTGTTGCCGAAGAACATGATCCGGGACGGTCGCTCGCGCGCGGTGCTGCTCGTCGTACTCGTCGAGGTGGCCGCGGTGCTGCTGGCCGGTGCCACCGCCCTCGTCGCCGGTGGCACGGACGAACCCGGTACGACCGCCCGCCCGGTCACGCCCACGACGAGCGCGGCGGCGCCGACGACGACCCCGCCGCCGGGCGGTCCGACGGCACCGGTCCTCCAGCCCGGCCGACCCGGCGAGACGGCCCAGGTGCTGGACCCCGGCCAGGTCACGCCCGGGGCCGGGCCGACGCACAACACCGCCGACCTCCGCTTCGTCCAGATGATGATCCCGCACCACGAGCAGGCCCTGGAGATGGCGGCCCTGGTCCCGCAGCGGGCCGGCAGCGCCGGGGTGATCGCGGTCGCCGACCGGATCAGGTCGGCGCAGCAGCCGGAGGTGGAGGTGCTGCGGAGCTGGCTGCGCGACCGTGGCTTCAACCCCGGGCCGACCGGCCACAGTGGCCACGACCCGCAGGCCATGCACGGGATGCAGACCCCGGAGGCGATGGCCGCCCTGGCCGCGACGACCGGCACCGATTTCGACCGCAGGTTCGTCGAGATGATGACCGAGCACCACCAGGGCGCCATCTCGATGGCGCAGGAGGTGCTGACCGCCGGGGTCAACCAGCAGATTCGGGAACTGGCCCGGAACATCGCCTTCGAACAGGCCGTCGAGATCAGCCGGATGCGCGAGGTCCTCGCCCCGCCGGCCCGCTGAGCGACTCCCGGGTCAGGACAGCCGCCACACCTGGAACGTCGGGCCGTCCCCGGGCAGCGTCACCACCCCGTCGCCGTCGGCGCGTACGGTCGGGGCGCCGCCGTGGAGGTTGTCGGCGTACCCGTGGTCGCCGGTCGGCAGGCCGCGCAGCCGTACCGGTGCTCCGGCGGCCCGGCGGGCGAGCACCAGCAGCGCCCCGCCCGGTGTCTCGCGGAGGAAGACCAGCGTGTCGGGGTCGACGTACGCCCAGCGCAGCCCACCGTGCCGCAGTTCCGGGGCGGCCCGGCGCAGTGCGAGCAACGACCGGTACGCCTCGAACGTCGCCAGGTCCCAGCTCTCCGGCCGGTGCCAGGGCATCGGGGTACGAGAGTCCTCGCCGTTCACCCCGGAGAGTCCGAGTTCGTCCCCGGCGAAGATCATCGGGGTGCCCGGCATGGTCGCGAGCAGCCCGACGGCCACCTCCTGACGGGCGGCGTCCCCGACCACGGTGCGGATCCGGGCCGAGTCGTGCGAGCCGAGCAACTGCCACGAGTGGACGTACGACCGCCAGGACACCAGTGACCGGAACGCGTTCATGGTCGCGACCATCGACCCGGCGTCCCGCCGTCGTATGCCGCCCGGCACCCCGAGGAAGTTCGGCAGTGTGACGCCGCCGGAACGGTCGCCGTCGACGGTGCCGTGACCGTCGGCCGCCCCGCTGTCGTCGGCGCGCAGCCAACTCCACACCGGGTCGGTGAACCCGGTGTAGTTCATCGTCCCCTGCCAGCCGTCCCGGTCCAGGTCACCGGTGTGGTCGTGGCCGTGTTCGGCGACGACCAGCCCGTCCGGTCGGGTCGCCACCACGGCGGCCCGCAGCAGTGCCGCCACCTCGTGGGTGTACGCGTCTCGGCCGCGTCGGCCGGTCATGTTCGCCACGTCGACCCGCCAGCCGTCCAGCCCGTACGGCGGGAGCAGCCAGCGCCGGAGCACCGCCTCCGGTCCCTCGGTGAACCGTCGACGCAGCTCGGCGCTCCCCCAGTTGAGCTTCGGCAGCGTCCTGACGCCCTTCCAGCACTCGTAGTCGCCGGTGACGTCGTCGAGGTAGTACAGCTCCCGCTCCGGTGCGCGCACCGCCGAGGAGGCGCCGACGAACCACTCGTGTCCGTCACCGGTGTGGTTGCTGGTGATGTCGCCGAGCAGGCGCCAGCCCCGGGCGTGCACCGCGTCGGCGAGCCGGGCCAGCGCGGCGTCGCCGCCGAGCAGCGGATCCACCCGGTCGAAGCTGGCCGCGTCGTACCGGTGGTTGGAGCGGGCCGGGAAGAACGGAGTCAGGTAGACGGTGTTGACGCCGAGCCGGTCCAGGTGGTCCAGCCGTTCCGCGATCCCGTCCAGGTCACCGCCGTAGTACTGGTACGGCGTCTCGGGCCCGCT
Source organism: Plantactinospora sonchi (assembly GCF_036422035.1). NCBI lineage: Bacteria > Bacillati > Actinomycetota > Actinomycetes > Micromonosporales > Micromonosporaceae > Plantactinospora > Plantactinospora sonchi. The sequence continues at coordinate 144,588 of NZ_JAZGQK010000011.1, read as the reverse complement.
GCCGACCACCGGGGTCCGGTCCCAGTCGCAGGGGATCGCCCAGTCCGGCAGGGCCCGCCGGGCGGACCGGGCCGACCGGGCGAACCGGTCCGGGAAGATCTGGTAGACGACCGCGTCCCGGGCCCAGGCCGGCGGCGGGTCGTACGCCACCAACCTGAAGTCGGTGCTGTCCGGTACGTCGTGGCCGACCACGCCGAGCGCGGTGAGCCACCGGTTGCCGCCCGGCTCGTCGAGCAGGAAGCGGTAGTTGGTGACCGGGTTGCGGACCTCCACCTCGGCCCGCCACCAGGTGTCGCGGCCGGCCCGCCGGTCGACCGTCGCGGCGGCGAAGTGCGGCTCGCCGTCCGGGGTGGTCCGGACGAAGACCCGCCGGACCGGCGCTCCGACTGGTACCCGGACGAACACGTCGACCGTGTCGCCGAGCGTCGGGGCCTGCTCCGGCACGTACCGCGCCGAACCGTCGTGGTGCGGCAGGTCCAGCAGGCCGGCGGGGTCCGGCGGCCCGTGCCCGCCGCTCATCCCTTCACCGCCCCGGCGGCGAGACCGGAGACGATGTAGCGCTGCAGGAACTGGAAGAGCAGCACGGTCGGGACCGCGGTCAGCAGGGTGCCGGCGGCGAAGATCCCGAAGTTGTTGTTCCGCTCCCCGTCGATCAGCCCGTACATGCCGACGGCGAGGGTCTTCGACCCGGTGTCGGTGAGGAAGACGCTGGCGACCAGGAACTCGTTGATCGTGGTGATGAAGGAGAGCAGTGCGGTCACCGCCAGGATCGGCGTCACCAGCGGCAGCATGATCCGGAAGAAGATCTGGGCGTGTGTGGCACCGTCCACGGTGGCCGACTCGTCGATCTCCTTCGGCAGGGTGTCGAAGAAGCCCTTCATCAGCCAGGTGTTCGCCCCGAGCGCGCCGCCGAGGTAGACCAGGATCAGTCCGAACGGCGTGTTGAAGCCGACCTCGGGCCACAGGTCGGTGACCGTACTGAAGATCAGGAAGATCGCCACGATCGCCAGGAACTGCGGAAACATCTGGATCAGCAGCAGCGACAGCAGCCCCACCCGGCGACCCCGGAAGCGCATCCGGGAGAAGGCGTACGCGGCGAGCGCGGAGAGGAACACCGAGGCCGCCGCCGCCAGCCCGGCGATCAGCACCGAGTTGAGGAACCAGCGGCCGAACGCGGTCCGGTCGAAGAGGTTGACGAAGTTCTCCCCGGAGACGCCACCGGTCGGCACCAGCCCGGTCGAACTGAGCGTGCCGAGCGGGTTCAGCGCCGCGGAGACCACGAAGACGATCGGGAAGAGGCTGAACCCGACGGCGAGCAGGGCCACCAGGTGCCGCCAGCCGACCTGACGCAGCCAGGACCGGCGGGGACGCCGGCTGCCGGCGGGTGGACCGACGGTCGAGGTGGCGGCCACGGGACGGCCGACCGGGGGCGCTGCGGTCACGAGTAGACCTCCTCCTGCTGCCGGGTCCGCCGGAAGGTCACCGCCGAGATGACCGCGACCAGCGCGAAGATGAAGATCGAGATCGCGGCGGCGAAGCCGTACTGGGCGCCCTGCCCGCCGAACGCGAGCCGGTAGGTGTACGTGATGAGCAGGTCGGTCGCGCCGATCGTGCTGTTGTCGGCGGGGAACGGCGCGCCCTCGGTGGTCAGGTAGATCGCGTTGAAGTTGTTGAAGTTGAACGCGAACGACGCGATCAGCAGCGGGGAGAGCGCGACCAGCAGCAGCGGCAGGGTGATCCGCCGGAACGACTGCCAGGGGGACGCCCCGTCGACCGAGGCCGCCTCGGTCAACTGCGCCGGTATGGCCTGCAACGCGCCGGTGGCCACCAGGAACATGTACGGGAAACCGAGCCAGAGCTGCACCAGGATCACCGCTGACCGGGCCGACCAGGTGCCGCCGAACCAGTCCACGTGCCAGCCGAACAGGTTGTTGATCAGGCCGAAGTCGGCGTTGAACATGTCCCGCCAGACCAGCAGCATCGCGAACGACGGCATCGCGTACGGCAGGATCAGCAGCACCCGGTAGAGGTTGCGGCCCCGCATCCGGGGCGAGTGCAGCACCAGCGCGCAGAGCAGCCCGAGTGCGAACGTACCGCCGGCCGAGGCGACCGCGAAGAAGAGGTTCCAGAGCAGCGTACGCAGGAACGGGCCGGAGATGTCGGGGTCGGTGACCACCCGGGTCAGGTTCTGCAGGCCGACGTCGACCTTCCAGCCCTGGGCCAGCCGTTCCCCGTCGGCGGCGACGAACGCGCCGAGTTCCCCGTCGGCGGTCCACGTCTTGCCGCTCTCGCGGTCGCGGACGCAGTCGCAACCCGCGTCGTACGCCCGCAGTGCCCGGCCCTCGTAGGCGCGGGAGAGCCCCGAGGAGCGGATCGCGCCGCCGGCCGTCGGTACGGCGAAGTTCGTGATCTCCTCGCTGCGGGCGCCGGCCTGCCCGATGGTGAGCAGGGTGTAGCCGTCGGCGGCGGTGACCCGGCCACCCGCCGCGACCGTGACCTCGTCGGTCGGGAGCTGGCGCAGTCCGCTGGCGTCACCGGCCGAGACGGCGCCGGTGGCCGGGTCGGTGACCAGGAAGACCAGTGGGCCGGTCGCCGGGTCGCCGGTGGTGGCGACGGCGAGGCTGTATTCGGTGGAGCCGGGTACCTGGGTCACCGAGGCGGTCTGGATCGCGACGATGGCGTCCTGTTTGCTGCCCCGGTGCCCGTCGCCGAAGTTCGTGAAGGCGGTGCTCGCCGTGTAGAGCACCGGGAGGACCTGGAACGCCAGCAGGAGAAGGGTGCCGGGGACCAGGTACTTCGCCGGGATGTGCCGCCGGGTCAGGTAGAGGTAGCAGAGGCCGGCCGTGGTGCCGACCAGGATCGCCAGCCCGACCCACGCCTCGGCGTCGACCAACGGGAAGGCCGCCCAGGCGGCGATTCCGATGGTCAGTCCGAGCAGGACCACCTTGACGACGAGCCCGGTCACGGTGGTGCCGGACGCGCCGGCCGGGCGGCCCGGCCGACGATCCGCCGGCCCGCCGTGCGGCTGCCGACCGGCCGACGTGCCGTCGGTGTCGTGGCCCGGTCCGTCGGTGTCGTGGCCCGGTCCGGCCCCGTGGTGCGGGGCCGGCTCGGCCGGCCCCGCACTGAACTCACGGTTCTCCATCGCCTGGCTACTTGATCTGGCCCGCGATGGTCTTGCCGGCCGAGGTGATCGTGTTGGCCACGTCGGCACCGCCGATCACCGCTGCCTCAGCCTTGCCGAACGGGTCCCAGACCGCCGCCATCGCCGGGATCGCCGGCAGCACGGCACCGTTCTTCCCCGCGTCCAGGAATTTCGCCAGGTCCGGGTCGGTCCCCTTGACCTGGTCGAGGGCCGCGGTCAGCGCCGGCGGGCGAGGGTCGGCCTGGTAGAGCGCCACGGCGAGGTCCGGCGTGGAGACGTAGTTGGCGACGAACTCCTGCGCCACGGCCTTGTTCTGGCCCTTGGCCGCCACGTAGAACGCCTGCACCCCGACGAACGGCTGGGCCTCCTTGGCCCCGGCGAACCCGGGCACGGCGGTGACGTCGTAGGAGATGCCGGCCTTCTTGACGTCGCTGGTCGCCCACGGGCCGGAGACCAGGTAGGCGCACTTCTTGCCGGTGAACAGCGAGATCGAGTTCTCCGCGGTGATCGAGCGCTTCAGCACGCCCTCACCCTTCTCGCCGAGCGCCGCGATCTTCTTGAACGCGGCGACCGACTCCGGGGTGCCGACGCCGAGGTTCTTCGGGTCGTAGTCGCCGTTGCCGCTGGTGCCGAAGAGGGTGCCGCCGGCCGAGCTGTACAGCGGGTAGATGTGGTACGCGTCGCCGTTCTGCCCCACCTGCAGGCAGAGCACCTCGCTGACCTTCTTCTCGGCCTTGAGCCGCTTGCCGGTGGAAACGAGGTCCTCGATGGTCGCCGGGGCCTCCGGGGCCAGCTGGGTGTTGCGGATCAGCGCCAGGTTCTCCATCGCGTACGGCACGCCGTACGTCTGGCCGCTGAAGGTGACGGCCTTCATGGCGACCGGGTTGAAGGCGCTCTTCTGCGTGGCGGCGAGCTGCACCGGCTCGATCGCGCCGTTCTGGACCAGGTTGCCGATCCAGTCGTGCGCGCCGACCACGACGTCGGGACCACTGCCCTGCTGGGACGCGGTGACGAAGTTGGTCTGCAGGACGTCGTTGGCGATCGCCTGCACCTCGACGGTCACGCCGTTGGCCTGGCCGAACTTGTCGGTGAACGGCTTGAGCGCGGCGGTGCGCTTGTCGTCGGCCCAGATCACCAGCTTGCCGCCGGTGGCCTTCGGGGATTCGGAGGTGGCGGGCTCGCCGTCACCGCCGCAGCCGGCAGCGGCCAGCGCCAGGGCGAAGACGGCGACCACACCCGCGGTACGGATGCGCATCGGTACTCCTGTCAATCATGACCGGCCCGCCGCTCGCGGCGACCGGCCGAGTGGGGGAAACTCTTGACTTGTTCCATCCGGCGTCGGAACCGCGCCGCTGCCGCTCGTGACCGCTGCTGCTGCGGGGTGTCTGGACTGCCGCGTGGTGCCGGGACGTGGGGCTGCGTGTTGCCGGGACGTTAGCAAGACGTTGCAGCCAATGGAAGAGCTTGCAGGCTCTACGCAAGAACTTGCCGATAAGTTAAAGTTCGGCCATGCGCGCACGACTGGCCGACATCGCCGCCCAGGCCGAAGTGAGTGAGGCCACGGTGTCGCGGGTGCTCAACGACCGCCCCGGGGTGGCACCGGAGACCCGGCAGGCCGTGCTGACCGCGCTCGACGTGCTCGGCTACGAGCGGCCGGCCCGGCTGCGCAAGCGCAGCGCCGGCCTGGTCGGGCTGGTGGTGCCGGAGCTGGAGAACCCGATCTTCCCGGCTTTCGCCCAGGTCATCGAGTCCGGGCTGGCCCAGGCCGGCTACACCTCGGTGCTCTGCACCCAGACGCCGGGCGGGGTCACCGAGGACGAGTACGTCGAGATGCTGCTGGACCGGCAGGTCTCCGGGATCGTCTTCGTCTCCGGTCTGCACGCCGACACCTCCGCCGACCACGCCCGGTACCGGACGCTGATCGCCCGGCCACTGCCGGTCGTACTGGTCAACGGGCACGTACCGAACATCCCGGCGCCCTTCGTCTCCTGCGACGACCGGGAGGCGGGCGAACTCGCCGTGGCCCACCTGGTGGCGCTCGGCCACCGCCGGATCGGCCTGATCACCGGCCCCGGCCGGTACGTGCCGGTGCAGCGGAAGGTGGCCGGTTACAAGGCCGCGATGAAGCGGCTGGTCGGCCTGGCCGACGAGGAGCTGGACACCCTGGCCGAGCTCTCGCTGTTCGGTGTGGAGGGCGGCGAGGTGGCCGCCGCCCGGCTGCTCGACCGGGGCGTCACCGGTCTGGTCTGCGGCTCGGACCTGATGGCGCTCGGCGCGATCCGGGCGGCCCGGCAGCGTGGCCTGTCGGTCCCGGCCGACCTCTCCGTCGTCGGGTACGACGACTCGCCGCTGATGGCCTTCACCGATCCGCCGCTGACCACCATGCGGCAGCCGGTCACCGCGATGGCGGTCGCCGCGGTACGCGCCCTGGTCGACGAGATCAACGGGCACGCCGCCCCGCACTCGGAATACACCTTCCGCCCTGAACTGGTGGTCCGTGGCTCCACCGCGGTCGCGCCCGACCTGGGTCGGCGGGTGTCGGCCGCGCCGGACCCGGCCGGCGCCCCGCCGACCGCGCCCCAGCCGGCCACCCCCGAGCTGGCGCTGCCGGTCTGACCCGCCGACCGGGGCCCGATCCGGCCCTCCCGCAGGTGAGCCGACGACGCGGACAGTGCCCGGTCGTCTTGCGCAAGATTTGCTTGACTCTTGCAACAACCGCCCGGCATCCTGCACTGGCGATCGCCGCGTGCCGGCGCGACGCGGAACCCGCACCGACGAGGAACGGAACGACCCCTCATGAGCCTGCAGCCCCCGCCGCCCCGTTCCGCCGACGACTGGTGGCAGTCCGCCGTCGTCTACCAGGTCTACGTCCGCAGCTTCGCGGACGCTGACGGGGACGGCGTCGGTGACCTGGCCGGTGTCCGGAGTCGACTGCCGTACCTGCGGGACCTCGGGGTGGACGCGCTCTGGCTGACCCCGTTCTACCGTTCCCCGATGGTCGACGGCGGCTACGACGTGGCCGACTACCGGGACGTCGACCCGATGTTCGGCACCCTCGCCGACTTCGACGCGATGATCACCGACGCGCACGCGATGGGCCTGCGGATCATCGTCGACATCGTGCCGAACCACACCTCCGACGCCCACCCCTGGTTCCAGGCGGCCCTGGCCGCCCGGCCCGGCTCGGCCGAACGGGACCGCTACCTGTTCCGGGACGGCCGGGGCGAGGCCGGCGAGCTGCCGCCGAACGACTGGGAGTCCATCTTCGGCGGTCCGGCCTGGACCCGGGTGCCGGACGGGCAGTGGTACCTGCACCTGTTCGACCCGGCCCAGCCCGACCTGGACTGGCGGCACCCCGAGGTCCGTGCCGAGTTCGAGGAGGTCCTGCGGTTCTGGCTGGACCGTGGGGTGGACGGGTTCCGGATCGACGTGGCACACGGGATGATCAAGGCTGAGGGCCTGCCGGACGTCGGCTTCGGCAAACTGACCACCGGCCAGCCCCAGATCGAACTGCTCGGCAGGGGACGGCTCCCCTACTTCGACCAGGACGAGGTGCACGACATCTACCGTGCCTGGCGACCCATCCTGGACAGCTACCCCGGCGGCCGGATGGCGGTCGCCGAGGCGTGGGCCGAGACCCCGCAGCGGCTCGCCCGCTACATCGGGCCGGAGGAGCTGCACCAGGCGTTCAACTTCGACTTCCTGGACGCGACCTGGTCGGCCGACTCGTTCCGGAAGGTGGTCGACACCGCCCTGGCCGAGGCCGCGATCGTCGGGTCGCCGACCACCTGGGTACTGTCCAACCACGACAAGCCCCGGCACGTCACCCGGTACGGCGACGGCGCGCTGGGGCTGCGTCGGGCCCGGGCCGCCGCCCTGCTGATGCTCGCCCTGCCCGGCTCCGCGTACCTCTACCAGGGTGAGGAGTTGGGCCTGCCGGAGGTGCTCGACCTCCCCGACGAGCTGCGCCAGGACCCGGCCTTCCCGCGTACCGGGCAGAGCCGGGACGGCTGTCGGGTGCCGCTGCCGTGGAGCGGTGACGTACCGCCGTACGGCTTCGGGCCGGCCGCTGGCGCACCGGCCTGGCTGCCGGCCCCGGTGACCTGGCGGGCGCTCTCGGTCGCCGCCCAGCAGGGCCGGCCGGAGTCGACCCTGGAGCTGTACCGCGCGGCGCTGCGCCTGCGGCGTGACCTGCCGGCGGCGGCACAGGTGGAGTGGCTGGCGACCGAGTCGGACGTCCTCGCCTTCCGCCGTACCGGCGCCACCGACGGCCTCGGCCTGGTCTGCGTGGTCAACCTCGGCGGCACCCCCGTACCGACCAGCGGGTTCGGGGTACCGCTGCTGACCAGCGCCGCGCTGGTCGACGACGGGGACGGCCCGCTGCTGCCGGTCGACGCGGCCGGTTGGTTCCGTCAGTCCTGACCCGTCGGCGCGGCGCGCCCACCGGATTCCCGCCCGGGCCCGCCCCCCGGCTCCGCCGCGAGCGTCGCCGGGGGTTGGTCGGCCAGGGCGGCGACGAACCGCGCCGTGAGCGCCGCGAACGCGGTCCGCAACTCCGGCCCGCCCTCCACCCGGAAGGCGAACGGCAGGGTCGGCAACCACTCCTGCGCGTACATCTCCGGATTGCTGGTGCTGCCGAGGAGCACACAGCCGTCCCCCGAGGGTTCGAGCCGTCCCATCGGCGGCCGGATCCACGGGGCGACCTCGGCCGGTGACGCGTCGAAGACCACCCGGGTGGTGAACTCCCACCCGGTACCCAGGTTCTCCTCCAGCACCGCGACCGGGTCGAGGTCGTCGGGCGGGGTGAACTCGTCCGGGGTCTGCCGGGCCGCGCGCATCCGGTCGATCCGGTACGTACGGATCGCGTCCGCGCGTCGGGAGTGGCAGAGCAGGTACCAGCGCCCGTGCCGGGTGACGACCGCCCACGGGTCCACCTCGGCCTCCCACTCGTTGCCGGCCCCGCTCCGGTAGCTGACCCGCACCCGGCGTCGGGCCGCGACGGCGGCGACGAGTGTGCTGGTGGTCGCGGGATCCGGCCGGGCCGGGTACCGGTCGGGTGCGGCGGAGGCGTGCTCCCGCAGTACGGCTGCCTGACGGCCGACGCCCTCGGGCAGGGCCTGGATGACCTTGCCCAGGGCGGCCCCCACCGGATCGTCGACGTCGCCGGCCCCCGGATGTCCGTCCAGCGCCGCCATCACCAGGCCGAGCGCCTCGTCCTGGGAGAAGACGACCGGCGGCAGCCGCGTCCCGCGACGGAGTCGGTAACCGCCATGGCGCCCCCGCGCGGACTCGACGGGAATGCCGGCCTCCCGGAGGATCCCGACGTACCGCCGCGCCGCCCGCTCCGTGACGCCGAGTCGCCCGGCGAGTTGCTCCGCCGTGGTGCCGGGGCGGCTCTGGAGGATCTCGAGGGTACGCAGCGCCCGTGCGGTGGGACTGAGTTCGGTGGACACCCGGGAACCCTAGACGCTCCGGGAGCTTAACCGGCAGTGGATCGTCCGGAATCGGGGTTACCGTGTGCCGCGACCGGGCGATCGTACGAGAGAAAGAACGATAATCATGGACATCCTGCTCATCGGCGGCCTCTGGCTCGACGGATCGGCCTGGGACGACGTCGTGCCCGCGCTCGAACAACTCGGCCACCGCCCGGTGGCGGTCACCCTCCCCGGCCAGGGCGACGGGTCGACGTCCGCCACCCTCGACGACCAGGTGGCGGCCGTGCTCGCCGCCGTGGACGCGGTGCCGGAGCGGCCCATGGTGGTCGGGCACTCCGCCGCCTGCACCCTCGCCTGGCTGGTCGCCGACGCGCGCCCGGCGCGGGTCGCCAGGGTCGCCCTGATCGGCGGCTTCCCGTCCGCCGACGGGGCACGCTATGCCGACTTCTTCCCGGTGGAGAACGGCGTGATGCCCTTCCCGGGTTGGGGTCCGTTCGAGGGGCCGGACGCCGCAGACCTCGACGAGCAGGCCCGGCAGGCGATCGCCGCCGCCGCGCACCCCGTACCAGAGGCGGTGGCCAAGGGGGTGGTACGGCTGCGCGACGAGCGCCGGTACGACGTACCGGTCACGCTCGTCTGCCCCGAGTTCACCCCCGCCCAGGCGCAGGAGTGGATCAACGCCGGCGACCTGCCCGAACTCGCGAAGGCCAAGCACCTCGACTTCGTCGACATCGACTCGGGGCACTGGCCCATGTTCACCAGGCCGGTCGAGCTGGCCCAGCTCCTCGCCACGGTCGCCACGGTCGCCACCACCGCCTGACCAGCGCGGCCCGGGACGGCGACCGGATGGGCAAGCTGGACGGGCGGCGAACTCAGTGTCCGACCCGCAGCACATCGTCAACGACCAAGACTGTCGTGGACAAGGCGGCCCGCCGGCACGACGTTCATCGACGTGGTGTCACCGGAGACGGTCAGAACCGCTGAAGGTGCAGCTTTGTGACGGGCCGGGCGGGATGACGTCGGCGTACGGACCCACGTGCACAACCAGGTACGTCTAGCCGTACATCGTTGTGCACCTGAACCCGTACGCCGACAGATGATGTCCGCCCGGCCCTTCGTGAACGTGGACCTTGGCCTTCGAGAGGTCAGGTGTCGCGGGTCCAGGCGGGCGTGATCCGCTGTTCGCGGATTCGCCAGCCCGTCGGCGTCCGTACCACGGTGCCGGCCAGTCGCAGGCCGCCCGTAAAGTGGGGTGCTTGGCCGTCGCGGTAGTAATACACCAGCGAGTTCGCCGAGACGGCCGCTTCGTCGCCGTCGATGTCGACCAGCAGGTCGGTGGTCGTGTGCTGGGCGTGCTGTCCCTCGACGTCGCCCTTTCGCATGAAGCTGACGACGTTGTCGATGCCGCGGAGTTCGCCTCCGCGCGGGGAGTGCACCGTCACATCGTCGGTGAAGACGGTGTCGGCGTCCTCCCACCGCTTCTCGTCGAGCAGGAGCGCGAAGCGGGCGAACAGGTCGGCAATCTCGATGCGGTCGGCGATCAGTGTGTCTGTGGACATGGCATCCTCTTTCATTCCGGACGGCGGCGATGTTGTCTTGGGTCAGGTGGCGGGTTCCGAAGACGAAGGGTTCAGTGGCCGGCCAGCTCAGCGTTGGCCCTGTCCAGGACGATGCCCAGGACGCGGCCTGCGGTGGCCAGGTCCTCGGCTGGCAGGTCGCCCCACAGTCGCTGGGTGATCGGGCCGATCGCGGTGCGGACCTGCGTCCAGCGCGCCTGCCCTTCGTCGGTGACCTGGACGCGGCCGTCGTCGCCGCCGCGCAGGAACCCCGCGGCGGTCAGCTCGGTGATGCGCTCGGCCACCGACGCCGGGCTGAACTGGGTGGCACCGGCGACCCGGCGGATGAGCTCGGCCCGGTCGATGGTCCCGCCGCTGACCACGGTCAGGGTGAGGGTCACCCACTGGGGTTCGGTGATGCCGGTCCCGGCGAGCTGCCGGTCCAGGATCGTGTTGAGCGCCTTCTCGATCTGGCCGATGAGCGCAGTACCGAAGGCGCGTGTCGTGGCCGTCATGACGGTCTCCAAGTCCGTTTATCCGTCAAACGTTCATCCATCGAACGTTTATGACGGAAACGAACGTACATCGTTAGTCCGACTAACACAACCCCGGTATGATCAGCGTCATGACCAGCACAGCCGAAGCTGCGGACATGCCCGATGACAGCGGGATCAAGACGCCGGACAGACTGCGCCGACGGGCCAGCCGCCTGCTGTCCCATCTGACCGCTCAGTCGGACCGGCTAATGAGCGAAGGGCTGGCCAAGGCCGACGCCCGCAGGTGGCACTACGCCGTGCTCGCCTCGTTGCAGGAGTACGGCCCCGGCAGCCAGGCGACGCTGAGCCGGCGCACCGGCATCTACCGCAGCGACATGGTCGGCGTTCTCAACGAACTGGCCGAGCGTGGCCTGGTCGAGCGGGCACCGGATCCCGCCGACCGCCGCCGCAACGTCATCACGATCACCGCCCAGGGCCGCCGGCATCTGCGCCGCCTGGACAAGGTCTTGGACGACCTCCACGAAGAGCTGCTCGCCCCGCTGCGTTCCGCCGAACGCGACCAGTTCGTGCAACTACTCACCCGCCTCCTGGACCACCACACACAGCAGGCACCCGAGCCACCGGTTCCCTGACCCCGGCATCACGCGGTGGTCGTCGAGCGCCCGGTTCGCGTAGGCCCGGCGTGTGCTCACGCGTGGAAGAGAGCCGGCGCTCCCGCCCTACGCGACCGACTGGAGGGCGCCGCCGCCCGCACCAAGTCCTCAGGCGGTGACCAGACCGGGTCGGTCGCCGGTCTCCACGACGATCTCGACGGGCCAAAACCCACAAGCCAGCCTGCGGGCGCGGTCGAGCACCGCCAGCGACCCGTCCAACTCGCCCAGCCACCTCAGGTTGCTGGCGTACTGGCACAGGCACCGGCGCAGGACGTCGCCGTCGAGGCCGAGGGTGAGCGCCCGCTCGTAGTAGCCGCGGGCGGTCTCCTCCTGGCCCGCGGTGTCGTAGGCGCCACCCACCTCGTACACCAGGACGGGATGGTCAGGGTGTTCAGCGAGCAGCGCCTGGAAGTAGGCGATCGTCGGCGCCATATTCGCCCGGTCGCGCTGGTCGTAGCCGCGCTGGATCGCCTCGGCCAGTATCTGGACCGGCCCGGTGGTGTCGGTCAGGACCGTCTTCGACCGGGTCCCGTTACGGACGCCGGCTGGGTCCGCACCTGGTCCGGGCCGTGACGTTCGGCGTACGTCGCTGGCGCGACCTCGACCCCGATCAGGTGTACGCGTTCCTGCGTCGGGTCGCCGACGAGATGGACCGGCTACATCGGGAGGCGGCGACGGCCAGGACGGAGGCGGAACGGATCCGGCAGGGGCTGCGGCAGTGGCAGTCCCGGCACGGCGGCTGCCGGCACACCGACCCGTCGCGCCCGGACCGGCCGCCGAACGTCGAGCGGCCACCGGAACAGCGGTCGGAGGACAGGCGGCACCAGCGGGGCCAGGGACGACACAACGGCGGGCACTGGTGACCGGGCCACGCTGGGTGGTCCACCTGCCGACCACGATCACCTCGTACGTCGCCGCCGTCGGCCTGGTTGCCGCGCTGCGCGACTCGCTCGGCCATGTTGACGTACTCGACTTCGGGGAGGTGACTCTGCCGCCGACCCGTCCGACATCCCGGTGCCTGTGCCTCCGACCGGGAGTGACCGGCGACGCGGCGGGTCAGCGATTCCCGGTGAGCAGGGCGGCGATCCGGGCGAAGCCGGCGCGTACCTCCGCCTCGGAGGGCGGTGTCTGCGGCTGTGCCGGCCGGCGGGTGGACTCGCCGACGTCGGTCTCGGTGATCAGGTCCTCGAAGTCGCCGTAGAGGCTGGCGTCGTCGAGCTGCGCCGCCTCCTCCTCGGCGGCCCGCTGGGCGGCGGTGATCTCGGCCCGGATCTCCTCGGCGGAGGCCTTCGGCAGCAACGGCTCGACCACCGCCATCAGCTCCTCGTCGGCCACCACCGACTCGGCCAGCGCGAGCGCGTGGACCCGCTCGTACGGGCCGCAGACCACCGGTTCCCACTCGTCCACGTCGTCGAGCGGCCCGAAGGTGATGATCCAGGGCAGGTCGAGGATCGGCGAGTCGTCCGGCAGTTCCAGTGTCACGAGTGCGCCCACGCGACTCATCATGACGGCGACCTACCGACGATTCGCCCCTTTTGCCGGAATAGCCCTCCGGGATCGCTTCTCGCTTCGATGATCACCCTGCGTCATCGTCCCGCCGATCCGGCGACCTGCCGGGCGGACGGCGCTCCGGTGACCCGCCCAACGGACGACGTTGCGCTGCCTCGCCCGGCGGAAGGCCCGGCGGCGCGACCGGCGGAAGGCCCTCCGGCGTCTCCGCCGACGGCCGGCACTCCGGGTCGGCCGGGTCGGTGACCGGTTCACTGCCGGCCAGGTCCCGGACCCGCCCCTGCCGGCTGGTCGCGGCCAGCGCCGCACCGAAGACCAGCAACTGGTTCAGCAGATAGAGGTAGATCAGCAACGCGACGGCACCGGCCACCACCGTGTACGCCGGATTGCGCTCCCACCGCATCACGTAGTACCGGCCGACCGAGTTCAACAGCGTGATACCGAGCGCCACCACCAGTACCGGGAGCAACCACCGCCGGAAACTCATCCGCAGCCGCGGTACGGCGATCAGCAGCGCCGAGGCGAGCAGCACGTTCACCAGGAACGCCAGGAACCAGCTGGAGATCAGGAGGCCGACCGACCGGGCCCCGAACAGCCAGCTCAACAGCGACTCCAGCACGTCCACCGCGCCCAGCGAGAGCCCGAGCAGGACAAAGATGCCGAGCAGGATCGCCAGGTCGATGAGCTGCCGGAGCAGGAAGTAGCCCGGATGCTGGTCCAGCCCGTGGATCAGCCGCTGCGACGAGCGGATCGACTCCACCCAGCCGATCCCTGTGATCACCAGCAGGATCAGTCCGATGATCCCCGGTCGCCGGCTGGCCTGCCGGATCTGCTCCGGGTCGACGAACGGCAGGTTCCGGTGGATGAAGTCCACCACCACCCGCCCGCTGTCCGGGCTGTCCCCGAGCAGCGCACCGAGCACCGTGTACGAGACCAGACCCAACGCGAAGACCGCGAAGAAGCCGTAGTACGCCATCGCCGCCGCGAGCCGACCACCGAGCAGGTCCGTGTACCGCCCTGCGGCCCGGGCCAGGAGGTCGAACCACGGCGACCGTCGACGGCGCTCGGTCAGCCGACGGTCGATGCCGGCGAGCACCCGTGCGAAGGCGTTCACGCCGTCATCCTCGCCCATCCGCCCGCGCTCCGGGGGGAGCCGCGACGGCAGACGCGCTGACGGGATCAGCAGCCGAGCGGGAAGTCCCGGCGGGGCTGCCAACGGGCGTCGCCGTGGTGCGAGAAGAGGGTGAACCGCTCCACCTTGAAGACCGCCGAGAAGTCCGCCAGGTCCTCGTACACCTGGTCCAGGGCCTCGGGGGCGACGTCCTGGGCGACCGTGACGTGCGGGTGGTACGGGAACCGGCTCTCCCGCTGCAGCTCGGGCGCCGCCCCGATCGCGCCGGCCAGCAGCTCACACTCGCTGATCCCGGCCGCGACCACCACGAACACCACGTCGGTGACCGGCCGGAACGTCCCCGTCCCGCGCAGGTGCAGCAGGTACGGCTGGTGCGCGGCGGCCACCGCGGCGAGGTGCCGCTCCACCGCCGGCAGACTGGCCACCGGTATGTCGGTCGGCCCGAGCAGCGTCAGGTGGGCCGGCACGTACGCCGCCTGCGGGTCACCGGCCTCCGCCCGTCGCCGGGTGAGGATCCCGCACCACGGCTCCGGCACGTCCACCGCGATCCCGACCCGGGTCATCGAACCGGGGTCCTGCGATCCGTCCGTGACAACCATCCTCCGCTCCACACTCCGCCGACCGGCACCGCCGACCGTCGAACCACGTCCGCCGGTGACGTCCCCTCCCCGGCCGGGCCGCCGATTCGACGGCGTCCCGGCGCTGACGGACGTCGTACTCCAGCTAGTTGTTGGGTACGCCGGGCAGGAAGCCGATCCGGTCGTACGCCTCGCGCAGCGTCACCGCGGCGACCGCACGGGCCTTCTCCGCGCCGACCGCCAACAGTTTGTCGAGCTGCGCCGGGTCGTCCAGGTATTGCTGCGTCCGCTGCCGGATGGGCTCGACGAACTCCGCCACCACCTGACCCAGGTCCTTCTTCAGGTCGCCGTACCCCTTGCCGTCGTACGCCTGGACCAGGTCGTCGATGGTCCGGCCGGTCAGCGCGGCGTAGATGGTGAGCAGGTTGGAGATGCCCGGCTTCTGCTCCGGATCAAAAATGATCTCGCGGCCGGTGTCGGTCACCGCCGACCTGATCTTCTTCGCCGAGCGGGCCGGCTCGTCCAGCAGCTCGATGATCCCGGCCGGCGACGAGGACGACTTGGACATCTTCGCCGTGGGATCCTGCAGGTCAGTGATCTTGGCGGTGTCCCGGATGATGTGCGGCGCCGGCACCGTGAAGGTCGGCCCGAACCGGCTGTTGAACCGCTGCGCCAGGTCGCGGGTCAGCTCCAGGTGCTGCCGCTGGTCCTCGCCGACCGGCACCGCGTCGGCCTGGTAGAGCAGGATGTCGGCGGCCTGCAGGATCGGGTACGTGAACAGCCCGACACTGGACCGGTCGGCGCCCTGCCTCGCCGACTTGTCCTTGAACTGGGTCATCCGGCTCGCCTCGCCGAACCCGGTGATGCAGTTCAGCACCCAGGCGAGCTGCGCGTGCTCGGGCACCTGGGACTGGACGAAGAGGGTGCACCGGTCCGGGTCCAGGCCGACGGCGAGCAGTTGCGCCGCGGCGAGCCGGATCCGTTGGCGCAGCGTCGCCGGCTCGTGCCCGGCCGTGATCGCGTGCAGGTCGACCACGCAGTAGACGGTGTCGTGGGTCTCCTGCATGGTCACCCAGTTGCGTACCGCACCGAGGTAGTTGCCGAGGTGGAACGAGTCGGCGGTCGGTTGGATCCCGGAGAACACCCGGGGCCGGGCAGGAACGTCGGACATGCCGGCAATTCTGACAGCACGCCCGGGACCCTGTCCCGACCGCCCTGTGCCAAATCCGGCTCGGTCACATCGGCTCGCCGGACGGCGGGAACCGGACCGTACCGTCCCGACTCGTAGCCTGAGACAACGGTCGGTCGGCCGGGTCGGGACACGGCGGTCCGCCGGGTCCGGCCCGGGCGGACCGGGGCGGGTGCGACCCGACCGGAGAGGACAGCGTTTGGCACGGGACCGGGACGGGCGCGGGGCGGACCGTGGCCGGGCGGCGGTGGACGAGGCGATCGGCGAGCTGTACCACGCCTGCTACCGCCGGCTGGTCGCGCAGGTCTACGCGTTCACCACCGATCTGACCGAGGCGCAGGACGTGGTGCAGGAGGCCTTCGCGCGGGCGATCGCGCGGCCGGGCGGGCTCGCCGACGTGGACAACCCGGAGGCGTGGCTGCGGACCGTCGCGGTGAACGTGGTCCGGCGGCGGTGGCGGCGACGCCAACTGCTGGACACCATCCTGCTCCGGGACCGTCCGCTGAACCGCCTGGTCGCGACCGCGCCCGGGCCGGAACGCACCGATCTGCGGGAGGCGCTGGCCGGACTGCCGGTCGGGTATCGGGAGGTGATCGTGCTGCACTACTTCGCCGACCTGCCGGTCGAGGAGGTGGCGGCGCTGCTCGGCGTACCGACCGGGACGGTGAAGTCCCGGCTGTCCCGGGGACGGGCCGCGCTCGCCGCCCGGCTCGGCGACTACCACGGACTCGGCGAGCCGGCGACGAGCCCGCCGGCGTCAGCGGACGGGACTCCGACGACACACGCGGGCAGGACTTCGACGACAAACACGAGCGCGGCGCCGTCGACCGGACCGGCGGTGCCGAGAACCGGACCGACGGCCGGGGTACGGCGGGCGGGAACGACCGGGGTGAACCATGGCTGACCGGGAGACGACCCTGGAAGTACGGCTGGCGCGGGGCCGGACGGAGTTGCTGGAGAGCATCGACCAGCCACCGTTGGCCCGGATCCACGACCGGGCAAGCGCCCGGCGTCGGCGTCGGCGGGCCGTGGTGACCGGTGGCGGCGGTCTGGCGCTGCTCTCCGTGCTGGTCGCGGCAACACTGGTACTCCAGCCCTGGACGACCGGGCGGACTCCGCCGCCGGTCGCCGAACCGGCGCCGGACGTGGTGGAGACCCCACCCGGCGGACCGGTATACACCGGGGCCGGCATCACCATCAACGGGCTCACCGAGCCCGGCGTCGAATACGTCCCCGGCACGATCGCCGACGTCGAGTTCGTCGATCCGGACCACGGCTACCTGCTGGCCGGCTGCCCCGCCACGACCCCCTGCCCGGCCACCGTCGCCCGCACCTCGGACGGTGGTCTCACCTGGCAGCGGGTCGAACTGCCCGCCGACAGCGCCGGCCGGACCGACCTGGAACTGAACGCCTTCACCGGAGGACAACTGCTGGTCACCGGGGCCGACCGGGGGTACGCCTCCGCCGACCAGGGCCGGACCTGGCGACCCGTCGACTCCGGCGAGCCCGACGACCTCGTCCCGCCGACCGGCGACACCCTGTTGCGGGCCGGGGCGGGCGGCGGCCGCTGCGGTCTCGACGTGGAGGTCCGGCGGCCGGGCCAGCCCCGGGCCGTTGCCCCGCCGACCCGGCCCGATCTCGACGTCTGCTGGGTCGCCCCGGCGGCCACCGCCGACGGTGCCTGGTGGACCGGCGGCACCCGCGACGGGCGGCCGGCGGTCGCGACGACCCGGGACCGGGGAGCGCACTGGCGCACGGTCGGGTTGCCCGGCGCGCCCTCCCTCGCCGGGTCGACCGGCACGGTGGAGGTGACCGGCCTGGGCAGTCAGGCGTACGCGGTCGTGCTCGGCGCCGACCGCAGCCTGCGGGCGCTCTACCACTCGGCCGACGGCGGCCGGAGCTTCGCCCGGGTGGCCGCCGACGGTGGACCGGACCGGCTGGCCGGCGAGGCGGTGCCGCTGCTCGACGGCCGGCTGCTGCTCACCGGCGGCAACGGGTACTGGTACGTCAGCGCCGACGACGGCGTCACCTTCACCAGGGCCGAGGGAAACCTCCCCGCCGTCGGCAGACTCGCCCGCACCCCGGCCGGGTACGTCGCCTACAACCTCTTCGGCACCAACTGGGCGGCCTACTCCGCCGACGGCGCCACCTGGCGCAAACTCCAGATCAACTGAGCGCGGTCCCGGCTGCGGCCACCGCCGCTCTCCTCGCCCCCGACCCCGACCACCGTCCGCTGCCCGGGCCGTGGCCGTGTCGGACCCGGTCATTACCGTCGCACCGGACCGAGGGAGCTGAGATGGACGATGTCGCGAGTCGGGTACGCGAACTGGCCCGGGTGTTCGCCGGCGGCCGGTTGCCGGTGATGCAGGCGCTGTGCCGGCGCGGCCACCTGTCGCTGCTGGAGTTCGACGGCGCCGGCCGGCGTACGTCCAGCGGACGGTCCGGGGAGCTGTTCGCACTGCTGGGTGAGGTGGAGAAGCTGTTGCGGCCGGCCGCCGAACAGCGATGGTTGGTGATCGAGTTGCGCCTCGACGGTGCCGGCGGATACGAGTTCCGGCACACCTTCGAGCTGGACACGGTGTCGCCGACCCAGCTCGTGCTTGATCCCGACCACCGGCATCCGGGTCACCCCCGGCATCCGATGCCGGCACCGGCCGGGGTCGCGGTCGTCGACCGCCCGACCGACCCCACGGTGCTCGCGACCGTACGCGGTCTGGTCGACGAGTTCGTGGCACGTCACACGGCACGACACGGCCGGCCGCCCGAGTTCGACGCCGGGTACTCCGAGGAGGAGATCCTCGCCGCCGAGTCCGCGCTCGGGCTGCGGCTGCCCGAGGACCTCCGCGCCCTGTACCGGACGGTCCGGGACGACTCGAAGTGGAACGACCTGCTGGGTGGGCAGTCGTTGCTGCCACTGGACGAGGTGGTGGCCGAACACCTGGACGGCGTCCCCGGCTCGTACGGCTGGGACGACGACCTGTTCACGGTGAACCCGGTGGTCTTCGAGTCGTACCCGGCCGGGCGGGTGCGGCGGATCTCCCGCAGCGACTGGTGGGTCACCATCGCGACCGACTGTTCCGGCAACTGGTGGGCGGTCGACCTGGACCCGGCTCCGCAGGGCACGCCCGGCCAGGTCATCGAGTACGGTCGCGACCTCGTCGGGCCGGTCGGCTACCGGGCCGAGTCGGTCAGCGCCCTGCTCCGGCACGCGGTGGACGCACTCGCCGGTGGTACCGACCACGGCCCGCGGCGTCCGGTGACCGGACAGCCGGCGACGGTGCCCCCCGACACCGCCGGAAAGAAGCCCCGGGACAGGGTTCCCGGGGTTCACGTCACCGCGCGGTACAGCGGTGGGATCGACCTCGGTGACCGCCCGGTCGAGGTGGTCGTGGCCGGTTTCGACGATCCGCTCGCGATCCAGGCTCTGTATCTGAACAAGGGCGACTTCGTCGACCTGGCCGGCCTGGCACCGCTGGGCAACCTCCGGAGGGTCTCGATCAACCACGTCGCCCGGGTCGACCTGGCCCTGCCCCACCAGCTCCCGGTGGAGGCGCTCTCGGTGGACGCCACCGTCAGCACCGGCCTCGCCGGGCTCGCCGGCCACCCGACGCTGTGGCAACTCAGGCTCAGGAACCTCACCGAGCCGGTCTCGGTCGCGCCACTGGCGACCCTGCCCGCCCTCAGCCACCTCGATCTGTCCGCCGTCGAGGTCACCGACCTGCACCTGCTCGCCACCCTGCCCCGGCTGCGCGTGCTGGAACTCAACGACCGTCAGTGGCGGTATCTCCGTGACCACGGTGGGCTGCCCGCCGCGCTCGCCGGCGCGGTGTTGTCCGCGCACACCTCGCTGCTCGACGCCCTCGACTGGTCGGCCTGGCTGCGTGGCACCGGCCCGGTCGGTTCCGTCGCCGCGCCGGTCAGCGGAACGCTCGGCGGGTAGCCGGGGCACCGGTCCGACACCACCGGGCGGGTGGGCCGGCCGGCGGGCCACGCTCAGCCGGCCGGTGCCCCGTCGCCGTCGTCGCCGGTCGTCCGGGCGGCCGGCACGTTGACGGAATGTTCGGGTCCCGGGACCCCGACGACGGCGACCCGGGCCACCCGCCGGCCCTCGACCGTCACCACCCGCAGCAGCCAGCCGCCGTCCGGCCGGCCGCTGCCGGTACCGGCGACGGCACCCCGGGCCGGAGCAGTCTCCGCCGAATCGCCGGGGACGGTGACCTCGTCGCCGGTGAGCGGCAGCCGACCCAGTGAGGCCATCACAAAGCCGCCGACCGTCTCGTACGGGCCGGGTGGCAGGGCCACTCCGGTGCGCTCGGCGAAGTCGGCGAGGTTGAGTCGACCGTCCACCTCGGCCGGCCGGCCCACCGGCGTCGGCTCCGGTACGACGTCGTACTCGTCGTGGATCTCGCCGACGAGTTCCTCGATCAGGTCCTCGAGGGTGACGATGCCGGCCGTGCCGCCGTACTCGTCGATCACGACGGCGAGGTGGTGACCCTCCCGGCGCATCTCGGTGAGGGTGGCGAGGACCCGTTTGGTACCGGGCACCTTCTTGACCTCCCGGAGGAGTTCGCCGACCGTCTCGCAGGGGTCGTCCTCGGGCCGCAGCAGCACGTCCCGCAGGTGCACGAAGCCGATCACGTCGTCGTGGGTGCCGTCGACCACCGGATACCGGGTGTGGGTCTCGGTCCGGACGAGCTGGGCGGCTTCCTTGAGGGTCAGCCGGGCGGCGAGGAAGACCACCTCGGTGCGGGGCATCATCACCTCGCGGACCATCCTGGCCCCGGAGACCAGCACCTCGTCGATGATGCGCCGCTCGACCGGGTCGAGCAGGGTGTTGGCCGCGACCAGGTCACGGAGTTCCGCCTCGCTGATCCGTTCCCGGCCGGCGGTCGGACTCGCGCCGAGCAGCGCGGTCACCAACCGGGTCGACGCGTCCGCGGCCCGCACCACGATCCGGGCCAGGCCGCGGGCCAGCGGCCCCGGTTGCCTTCGAGGACGCCCCGGCGGTCTGCGCCGGGGCCCGGTACTGCCGGACTCCCGCATGTCAGAAATGGTAGACACCGACGACGCTCGGCGCCGGTAACCCGGACGTACCCGCTGCGGGTCGATGTGCGGCTCTGTTCAGAATTGGCGGAACATGGTGGAATGCTCCGGGCAGTCGGCCCGGGACCGCCGGTCCCCAACCGGACAATCCGATCAGGTCAGCACCGGACGATCATGGAAGGGTAGCCGTGACAGAGGAACGCGCCGCGACGGGCCGGCCGGAGACGTCGGTCACGGCTCGCGCCACCGCCGGCTTCATCGAGGCGTACGGCGAGAAGCCCGCCGGGGTGTGGGCGGCGCCCGGCCGGGTCAACCTGATCGGCGAGCACACCGACTACAACGACGGCTTCGTGCTGCCCTTCGCGCTCCCCCGGCGTACCGTCGTCGCCGCCGCACCCGACTCGGGACGCCGCTGGACGGTCTGGTCGGAGCAGGCCGACGAACGGGTCGCGTTCGGCCGGGCCGACGCCGCCGAGCCCGGCCGGGTGACCGGCTGGGCGGCGTACGTCGCCGGGGTCGTCTGGGCGCTGCGTGAGGCGGACCACGACGTACCGGTCGCCCGGCTGGCGATCGCTTCCGACGTGCCGCTGGGCGCCGGACTCTCCTCGTCGGCGGCGTTGGAGGCGGCGGTCCAGGCCGCCCTGCTGGACCTCGGCGACCTCACGGTGCCGGTGGCGGACCGCCCCGGCCTGGCCCAGCGGGCCGAGAACGGTTACGTCGGCGTACCGACCGGGATCATGGACCAGTCGGCCGCGATCCGCTGCCGGGCCGAGCACGCGCTCTTCCTCGACTGCCGGTCGCTGGCGGTCGAGCACGTGCCGTTCGACCTCGGCGCCGCCGGACTCGCCATCCTGGTGATCGACAGCCGGGCGCCGCACCGGCACGTCGGTGGCGAGTACGCCGCCCGCCGCGCCGCCTGCGAGTACGCCGCCGCCACGCTCGACGTACCCGCACTGCGCGACATCGCGGTCGACCACCTCGACTCCGCGCTGGCCCGGCTCGACGACCCGGTGGTCCGTCGACGCGTCCGGCACGTGGTGACCGAGAACCAGCGGGTGCTGGAGACCGTCGACCTGCTCCGGGCCAACCGGTTGCCCGAGATCGGGCCGCTGCTCACCGCCTCGCACGCCTCGATGCGGGACGACTTCGAGATCACCGTGCCGGAGGTGGACACCGCGGTCGAGGCGGCCCTGTCCGCCGGGGCGTACGGCGCCCGGATGACCGGCGGCGGCTTCGGCGGCTGCGTCCTCGCCCTGGTCGACGCGGCGGCCACCGACACCGTCACATCCGCGGTCACCGAGGCGTACGCCGAGCGTGGCTTCGCCGCCCCCGACTTCTTCACCGCGCTCCCCGGCGCGGGAGCCGAACGTCTCGGCTGACCACCCGGAGCGCTCACGATCGCCACTCCTCGTGCGGTGGACGGGTGACGCCAGCTGACATCCCTGGAGGCGGCGGGCCCGGCAGATTCAGGGCGAACGGCGGCAAGAGGCCGCGACGCTGGTCAGATCCTCGCCGCCCTGGCCGGGTTGTCCGCCGGACGGACACCCGTGCACCCGTCCCGTCGATGATCGATAGGGTGTCGCCGCGAACCGGACCGGGGAGGCGACATGAGCGATACCGGGGTGGCCGTCCAGCAACGGGCGTTGGCGCTGATGCAGGTCGGCCGGTACGCCGAGGCGGCGGACGTGCTGCGCGGCCTGCTGGCCGAGCGGCCCGAACACGTCGGGGCGATGATCCATCTGGCCCGCTGCCACCGGGAACTCGGCCAGCTCGCCGAGGCCATGCGCGTGGTGGACCGGGCACTCGGCTTCGCCGCCACGCAGGAGCCCCTGCTCACCGAGAAGGCCCGGATCCTGCTCGCCGCCGGCCACCCGGGACACGCGGCCAGCGCCGCCCACCGCGCGCTGGAGCACGACCCGCGCTCCTGGGCGGCACACGGGTTGCTGGCCGAGGCCCTGCTCGCCCTCGGCAACCCGACCCGGGTGGTGGTCGCCCGCCGGTACGCCGACACCGCCCTGGAACTCGCCCCGCACGTGCCCGACGTACACCTGTTGGACGCGCGGCTGCACGCCCGGATGGGTCGGCTCCGGGCCGCCCGCGCGGCCTGCGGGCAGGCCCTCGCGCTGGAGCCGGGGTACGAGCCGGCGCTGCGCCAGCTCGCGCTCCTGGACGCCCGCCAGGACCGTACGGGACGGGCCGCGCGCCAGTTCACCGCCGCCCTGGCCGTCGACCCGTCGCGGGCCGACGGCGCCGCCCCAGCGTACGAGGCGATCGTCGCCGCCCTGTGCTGGCGGTTGTTCGACGTGCTGGCACTGGCCGGTCTCGCCCTTCTGGTGCTGTTCACACTGCTCGGCGACGGGGCGACGCCGGCCCGGCTGGCCGTCGCCGTGGCGGTGCCCCTGGTGGTCGCCGGCTGGGCCGCGCTGACCTGGCGGCGGCAGCCGTCGGCGCTACGGGGGCAGCTACGCCGACAACTCCGCTCGACCCCGGTCGTGGTCTGCCTGCTGCTCACCCTGGCCGTCGCCGCCGGGCTGGTGCTCAGCGCCGTCGTCCCGGTGCCGGGCGGACTGCTGCTCGTTCCGGGATACCTGGTCTTCGCCTTCCGTGGCTGGCGCCAGCTCCAGCGCCGTACCGGCCCGGCCGTCCGCTGGCTCGGCTACCGGATCTGGAGCCGCCTCGCCGCCCGTACCACCCTGTCGGTCCCCGGCCGGTCGAGCTGACCGGACGGGTACGTTCAGCCGGCCTCGACGATCATGCCCGCGCCGACCGTACGGTTTGTCGTCTCGTCGATGATGATGAAACCGCCGGTGGTGCGGTTGCGCCGGTACTCGTCGGCGAGCAGCGGCACCGTGGTCCGCAGCCGGACCCGGCCGATCTCGTTGAGCCGGAGTTCGTCGGCGGATTCGTCCCGGTGCAACGAGTTCACGTCGAGCCGGTAGTGCAGGTTCCGGACCACCGCCCGGGCGGCCCGGGTGGTGTGCTTGATCGCGTACCTGCCACCGACCCGTAACGGCCGGGTCTCGTCCATCCAGCAGACCATCGCCTCGATGTCCTGGGCGACCGCCGGGGCGTTGTTCGGCCGGCAGATCAGGTCACCCCGGGAGATGTCGATCTCGTCTTCCAGCCGCACGGTGACCGACATCGGTGGGAACGCCTGCTCGATCGGCCCGTCGGCGGTCTCGATCGCGGCGATCCGGCTGGTGAACCCGGACGGCAGCACCATCACCTCGTCGCCCGGCTTGAGCACCCCGGAGGCGACCTGCCCGGCGTAGCCGCGGTAGTCGGTGACCGTGGTCGACTGCGGCCGGATGACGTACTGCACCGGGAACCGGACGTCGACCAGGTTGCGGTCCGAGGCGATGTGCACGTGTTCCAGGTGGTGCAGCAGCGACGGGCCCTCGTACCAGGGGGTGTTCGCGGAGCGGCTGGCGATGTTGTCGCCGTGCAGTGCCGAGATCGGGATGACCGACAGGTCGGGCGCCTCCAGCTTGGCGGCGAACGCGGTGAACTCGTCGGCGATCCGCTCGAAGACCTCCTGCGACCAGTCGACCAGGTCCATCTTGTTGACACAGAGCACCAGGTGCGGCACCCGCAGCAGCGAGCAGAGGAAGGCGTGCCGGCGGGACTGCTCCACCAGGCCCTTGCGGGCGTCGACCAGGATCAGCGCCAGGTCGGCGGTGGACGCCCCGGTGACCATGTTCCGGGTGTACTGGATGTGCCCGGGAGTGTCGGCGATGATGAACTTCCGCCGGGGGGTGGCGAAGTAGCGGTACGCCACGTCGATGGTGATGCCCTGCTCCCGCTCGGCCCGCAGCCCGTCGGTGAGCAGCGCCAGGTTGGTGTACTCGTCGCCCCGGGCCGTGCTGACAGCCTCCACCGCTTCGAGCTGGTCGGTGAAGAGCGACTTGGTGTCGTAGAGCAGCCGGCCGATCAGCGTGGACTTGCCGTCGTCGACACTGCCTGCGGTGGCGAACCGCAGCAGGTCCATCGCCCGGGTCTCGGCGGGGAGCACGGTGGCGGTCATCAGAAGTACCCTTCCCGCTTGCGGTCTTCCATGGCGGCCTCGCTGACCCGGTCGTCGCCCCGGGTGGCACCGCGCTCGGTGATCCGGGTCGCCGCGACCTCCTCGATGACCCGTACCACGGTGTCCGCCTCGGAGCGGACCGCGGCCGTGCAGGAGGCGTCGCCGACGGTGCGGTAGCGCACCTGCGCCACGAACGGGGTCTCCCCGGCCCGGGGCCTGATGAACTCGTTGACGGCGTAGAGCATGCCGTCCCGTTCGACCACCTCGCGCCGGTGCGCGTAGTAGATCGACGGCAGGTCCAACCGTTCCCGGGCGATGTAGTGCCAGACGTCCAGCTCGGTCCAGTTGGAGAGCGGGAAGACCCGGATCGACTCGCCCGGATGGTGCCGGCCGTTGTAGAGCGCCCAGAGTTCGGGGCGCTGGTTCTTCGGGTCCCACTGGCCGAAGTCGTCCCGGAAGCTGAACACCCGCTCCTTGGCCCGGGCCTTCTCCTCGTCGCGGCGGGCGCCGCCGAAGAGCGCGTCGAAGCGGTACTTCTCCACCGCGTCCAGCAGCACCGGGGTCTGGATCCGGTTCCGTACGCCGTCGGCCGGCTCCCGTACCAGTCCGGCCTCCAGCGCCTCCGGCACGCTGGCCACCACCAGCTGCAGCCCCATCTGGCCCACCCGCCGGTTCCGGTACGTCAACACCTCGGGGAAGTTGTGCCCGGTGTCGACGTGCATCACCGGGAACGGGATGCGGGCCGGCGTGAACGCCTTCTCGGCGAGCCGGAGCATGACGATCGAGTCCTTGCCGCCGGAGAAGAGCAGCACCGGGCGTTCCAGCTCGGCGACCACCTCACGGATGACGAAGATGCTCTCGGCCTCCAGCGCGTCCAGATGCGACACCCGGTACGCGGCCGGCTGGCTCATGACGACGCTCCGCCGCGCGCGTCGCCGTGAGGCTCGTCCGCACTGAACCCGCCGATTCGCTCGCTGCGCCCGCTCATGCCACCGCTCCGCCGCGCTGCTTGTCCATCCGATTCCAGACCTTTCCGATCGGTCAAGTCAAGAGACCCGACCTAGGGTACCCGGAGGTGGTGCTGCAGCGCTGCGAGCAACCGGGAGGCAAGATCCTTACGGCACACCACAAGGTCGGGGAGCCGGGGATCGGCCTTGTTGTATTCCAGCGCGGATCCATCGATACGGGAAGCGAAGAGTCCGGTGGCCGTCGCCACAGCAACCGGTGCCGCCGAATCCCACTCGTACTGGCCGCCGGCGTGGACGTACGCGTCGACCTCGCCACCGATCACGGCGGCGATCTTCGCGCCGGCCGATCCCATCGGCACCAGCTCGGCGTCGAGTTCCTCGGCGAGGTCGGCGAGGAACGCCGGAGGACGGCTGCGACTCGCCGCCAGCCGGATCCGCCGACCGGCCCCGTCCGCGCCGCTCGCCACCGCGAGTTTCAACGGCGGGTACGCCGGCGGCTGGTCGGTGGCGAGCACCCGGTGTTGCGCCGGCAGCCCGATCGCCCCGCCGACCAACCTGTGCGGGCTCCCCGCCCGGCGGGCCCAGAGCGCCACGTGCACCGCCCAGTCCGACCGGCCCTCCTCGGCGAACTCCCGGGTGCCGTCCAGCGGGTCGATGATCCACACCCGGTCGGCCCGCAGGCGTGGCGCCACCGTCGGCTCCGCACCGGCGGCCCAGGCCAGCCGGGAACCCTCGTCCTCCTCGGACAGCACCGCGTCCGCCGGTCGCCACCGGGCCAGTTCGGCACGGAGAAGGTCGTGCGAGAGTTTGTCACCGGCCGCCTTCAGCGCGCCCGGATCGGTGTACCCCAGCTCGGCCCGCAGGTCCAGCAGCGCCTGGCCGGCCCGAGCGGCCAACCAGCGGGCGAAGGCTCCGTCGATCACGGGCGGCGCGGCCATCAGCGCGCTCCCGGTACGCCGGCAGCACCGGCCGTCGGATACCGCATGGTCACTGTCAGCCTCCTCACCCGCGGCAAAAGACTACCGGCCGTACGGGTCGGAGAAGCGGCTCAGCGGTCCGCCACACCGGGCGGTCCGTACGCTCAGCCGCCGTGGTACGCGTTCTGCGCCCACTCCAGGCCCCGGGTGACCACCGACTCCACCACGTCCGCCGCGCGGTCCACCAGGAACTCCAGCTCCTTGCGCTCGACGGAGGAGAAGTCGGAGAGCACGAAGTCCGCCGGGTCCTGCCGCCCCGGCGGGCGGCCGATGCCGAACCGGACCCGCAGGTAGTCCTTCGTCCCCAGCGACTTCGACATCGAGCGGAGCCCGTTGTGCCCGCCCTCGCCCCCGCCCAACTTCACCCGCAGCTGCCCGTACGGGATGTCCAGCTCATCGTGCACCGCGACCACCTGCGCCGGCGGCACCTTGTAGAACTGCGCCAGTGCCGCGACCGGACCGCCGGAGAGGTTCATGTACGTCAGCGGTTTGATCAGCACGAGCTTGGGTCCACCCAGCCCGAGACGCCCCTCGGCCACCTCCGCGACCGACCGGCGGTGCCGGCCGAACTTCGCCCCGATCCGGTCGGCGAGCAGGTCGGCGACCATGAAGCCGACGTTGTGCCGGTGCCGCGCGTACTCCTTGCCGGGGTTGCCGAGTCCGACCAGCAGCCACGGCTGAACCTCGTCCGCCATGTCCTTCTCCCTGTACTGCCGTCCCGGGCACCGCGCCGCCTGCCGACGGTCCGGGAACTCGGCGCCGCGCGGTACGGAAACAGGCGCCCCCGAACGGTCCGGGGGCGCCTGTCACACCGATGTCGGTCAGGCCTGAGCCGGAGCCGCCTCGCCCTCGGCGCCCTCGGTCTCGGCACCCTCGCCCTCGGCGCCGGCCTCCTCCTCGGCCTCCTCGGTCGGCTCCTCGCCGGCCTCGGCGGCCATCTGCTCCGCGGTCGGCGCGGCGGTCACGAGCGCGATGAGCAGCTCCGGGTCGGCGGCAAGCTCGACGCCCTGCGGCAGGCGTACGTCCGCCGCCGTCACCTGGGAGCCGGCCTCGAGGCCCTCGATCGAGACCTCGAAGCCCTCCGGCAGGTGGGTGGCCTCGGCGGTCACCGAGAGCGTGTTGTTCTCGTGCACGACCAGGGTGTCCCGGGCCGCTTCGCCGGTGAGCTGGACCGGGACGTCGACGGTGACCTTCTCGCCACGCCGGACCAGGATCAGGTCGATGTGCTCCAGGGTGTCCTTGATCGGGTCACGCTGGATGGCCTTCGGCAGGGCGAGGGCCTGGGTGCCGTCGCTGATCTCGATCGCGAACAGCTGGTTGGCGCCACCGTGCCGGATGGCGGCGGCGAACTCACGCGCGGGCAGCGCGATGTGCTTGGGCTTCTCGCCGTGGCCGTACAGCACGGCGGGCACCTTTCCGGCCCGGCGGGTACGACGGGCACCACCCTTGCCGAACTCGGTACGGGGCTCGGCGCTGATCTTTACCTCGGACACGGGAAGACTCCTGATACGGTCACTGCGGCGCTACGTCGGCTGGCGATTGGCGGTGCTGGGCGAGGGGCTCGCTGGGGCGCTTGCGTGGTGACCACTGCCCGGAGCACCGCGTCGATGACGGTACGTCCGTGCGGCGCTTTGCTCAGCGGCCCGCAGGGCACCCTCGCCGTGGCAACCGCACCAGTCTACCCGAACCACGATCCGGGCTTCAGGCGGTCCCCACCTGGCCAGCCTGTCGTCGCAGGAATCGCGAAAAGGGATCGGTCCGGACCGGGTCACAGCGGCGCGGACCGCACCTCCGGGACCGGGAAGGTCCGGACCGCCCGAGGCAACGGTCAGCTCAGGCCGCCGAAGAGGGTCGTCACCGACCCGTCGTCGAACACCTCACGGATGGCCCGGGCCAGCAGCGGCGCGATCGACAGCACGGTGATCTTGTCGAGTTGCTTCTCCGGCGGCAGCGGGAGCGTGTTGGTCACCACCACCTCGCTGATCCGGCTGTTCTTCAACCGCTCGGTCGCCGGGTCGGAGAGCAGCGCGTGGGTGGAGGCGACGATCACATCCGCGGCCTTCGACTCGTGCAGGATCTCGGCCGCCTTGCAGATGGTGCCACCCGTGTCGATCATGTCGTCGACGATCAGGCAGACCCGGCCCTCGACGTCGCCGACCACCCGGTTGGCCACCACCTGGTTCGGCTTCAACGGGTCACGGGTCTTGTGGATGAAGGCCAGCGGGCAACCACCCAGCCGGTCGGTCCAGCGCTCCGCCACGCGTACCCGGCCGGAGTCGGGTGCCACCACGGTCATCGGCCGGCCGGCGTACTTGCGCTGCACGTACTCGGCGAGGATGTCCATCGCGAACAGGTGGTCCACCGGCCCGTCGAAGAACCCCTGGATCTGCGCGGTGTGCAGGTCCACGGTGAGAATGCGGTTGGCGCCCGCCGTCTTCATCAGGTCGGCGACCAGCCGGGCCGAGATCGGCTCCCGACCCCGGTGCTTCTTGTCCTGCCGGGAGTACGGATAGAACGGCAGCACCACGGTGATCCGCTTGGCCGAACCACGCTTCAGGGCGTCGATCATGATCAGGGTCTCCATGACCCATTTGTTCACGCCGTGTGTGACGGACTGGACGACGAAG
Source organism: Plantactinospora sonchi (assembly GCF_036422035.1). Taxonomy (NCBI): domain Bacteria; kingdom Bacillati; phylum Actinomycetota; class Actinomycetes; order Micromonosporales; family Micromonosporaceae; genus Plantactinospora; species Plantactinospora sonchi. Next base: position 115,255 of record NZ_JAZGQK010000011.1, on the reverse strand, counting down.
GCGTCGGAACCACGTACCGACTCCTTGAAGCGCACAAAGATCTCGCCGTTGGCGAACTCGTACGAGTCGGCGGGCGTCGGCGCCACGCCGAGCACCTCACCGATCTCCTTTGCCAGCTCCGGAAATCCCCTGCCGGAGAAGAGCATCAGACTCTTACGATTTTCGGCGACGATGCTGCCCATCGGCTCGTCTGCTCCCGTTTGTCGGTGGGTCACCCGGCGTTGGGCCAGAGACTATTCGGTTGCAGTATCCCCCGCCGCCGGGTCGCTGCCACCCGCAACGGACGGCCCGTGGAGTGCCTCACCTTCACTTGCGCCGCCCGCCTCCCGTGCGGCACGCTCCGCCGCCTCGGCCGACCTGGTGCCGGCGCGGCGCCGCAGCACCCAGCCCTCGATGTTGCGCTGCTGGGCCCGGGTGACCCCGAGCGCCCCCGGTGGTACGTCCGCGGTGATCGCACTCCCCGCCGCCGTGTACGCCCCGGCGCCCACCTCGACCGGGGCGACCAGGCTGGTGTCGCAGCCGATGAACGCCGCCTCACCGACGACGGTGCGGTTCTTCGACACCCCGTCGTAGTTGACGAAGATCGTGGCGGCCCCGATGTTGGCCCGGGCCCCGATGGTGGCGTCCCCGACGTAGCTCAGGTGCGGCACCTTGGCCGCCTCGCCGATCTCGGAGTTCTTCACCTCGACGAAGGTGCCGACCTTCGCCTTGCGCCGCAGTGTCGCCTCCGGCCGCAGGTACGCGTACGGCCCGACGCTCGCCTCCGGGCCGATCTCCGCGCCGACCGCGTGCGTCCGCAGCACGGTGGCGCCGGCCCCGACCGTGGTGTCGACCAGGGTGGTGTCCGGCCCGACAGTGGCACCCGCGCCGACCGTGGTCAGCCCCTGCAACTGGCTGTTCTGGTCGACCACCGCGTCCCGGTCCAGGGTGACCGTGACGTCGATCCAGGTGGTGGCCGGGTCGAGCAGGGTGACGCCGGTCCGCATCCAGCCCTCGTTGACCCGGTCGCGCAGCAGCCGGCGCAGGGCCGCCAGTTCCACCCGGTCGTTGCAGCCGAGGGTCTCGACGGCGTCCGGTGCCAGGTGCACCGCCACCGTCTCGCCGGCCGCGACGAGCAGACCGAAGACGTCGGTCAGGTATTCCTCGCCCTGGTCGTTGTCACTGGACAGCTTGCCCAGCGCGTTGCGGAGCAGGGCCGCGTCGAAGGCGTAGATGCCGGCGTTGATCTCGCGCACGGCGCGCTGGGCGGGGCTCGCGTCCCGTTCCTCGACGATCTGCTCCAGCCGGCCGTCCCGCCCCCGCACGATTCGGCCCAGCCCGGTCGGGTCGGCGACCTCGGCGGCCAGCACGGTCGCCGCCGCTCCGGCCGACTCGTGCGCGGCGACCAGCCCGGTGACCGTCTCCGGGCGCAGCAGCGGCACGTCGCCGTTGAGCACGACCACGGTGCCGGCGGACTCCGGCACGCTCTCCAGGGCGGTGCGCACCGCGTGGCCGGTGCCCCGCTGCTCGGCCTGCAACACCGGTTCGGCGTCCGGGCTGATCCCGGCCAGGTGGGCGGTCACCTGGTCGGCGCCGTGGCCGACCACCACCAGGGTGCGGTCCGCGGCCAGCGGCCCAGCCGCAGCCAGGACGTGGCCGAGCAGGGTACGGCCCAGCATCGGGTGCAGCACCTTGGGTAACGCCGACTTCATCCGCTTGCCCTCACCGGCGGCGAGGACGACGACGGTGCGGAGGCGGGGCTGGGACACGAGGTTGCTCCCGTCGGGACGAGTGGCAGTCTGCGGCCTCATGCTAACCAGGCACCGGCCGCGAGGAACGGAGCTCCCGGGAGAGGATTCGAACCCCTACAATCAGGACCAAAACCTGACGTCCTGCCATTAGACGACCCGGGACCGACCAAAAGGGACAATTTTCCACTTGGTACGAGAGCATCTACACCCTACCGCCCCGGCTCCCGATCCTCATCGCTTATCCCCCGCATGATCCTTACGCCCGGCCGGCAGGCGGCGCGACGTCCGGATCCTTCCGCCCGGCACCCGGCGACCGGATCCTCCCGCCCAGGAAGAGCGACCGACGTCCGGATCCTTACGCCTGGTAGGCGGCGACCGGCGTCCGGCCGTTTCGCCCTCCGGACGCGGGGTACCACCCGGACGGCTCCGGTGCCCGCCCCGGGCCGGACCGGCGCCTGGCCGAGGCGCCGGAACCCGGTCGAGCGGGTCCACCCGCACGCCGCGCGTCGCCCTTCCGGCAGCGCCCACAGATCGACCATGAGCAGCGGATCAGTACCGGCGTACGACAGAGTCGGTCGATGACTGACAGCGGAATTTCAGGTTCGCATCCATGGCAGACTACGAGGGCGTAGGTTACGGTGACGTAGGCGTAAGTTACCGATCACCCCCCTACGCTCCAGCGAGGTGCCATGTCGTCCGTCCTGCTCGAACCGCCGGCCTCCGCCGCGAAAAAGGGCCCCAAGCCACTCACCGAAGGCGCCCAGTCCAAGGGCATCCTCTTCGCCCTCTGGTGTTTCGTGACCATCCCCTTCATCGCCCTGCTCGCGGCCGTACCGGTGGCCTGGGGCGGGTGGCTGACCTGGACCGACATCGCGATCACGGCCGTGTGGTACGTGGTGGCCGGACTCGGCATCACCGTCGGTTTCCACCGCTACTTCACGCACGGATCCTTCAAGGCCAAGCGGTGGCTACGCGTCACCCTCGCGGTCGCCGGCTCGCTGGCGATCCAGGGCAGCATCATCCAGTGGGTCGCCGACCACCGCCGGCACCACGCCTTCTCCGACCTCGAGGGCGACCCCCACTCGCCGTGGCGGTTCGGCTCCAGCGTCTGGGGCCTGACCAAGGGGCTGTTCCACGCGCACGTCGGCTGGCTGTTCAACCGGGAGCTCTCCAACCGCGACCGGTTCGCCCCCGACCTGATCGCCGACAAGGACATCAACCGGGTGGACCGGCTCTTCCCGCTGATGGTGACGATCTCGCTGCTCGCCCCGGCGGTTGTCGGTGGCCTGGTCACCTGGTCCTGGCAGGGTGCGCTCACCGCGTTCTTCTGGGCCGGCCTGGTCCGGGTCTCCCTGCTGCACCACATCACCTGGGCGATCAACTCGGTCTGCCACGTCTACGGCGAGCGGCCGTTCGAGATGCGTCAGGGCGACCGGGCGGCGAACTTCTGGCCGCTGGCCATCCTCTCCTTCGGGGAGAGCTGGCACAACCTGCACCACGCGGACCCGACCTGCGCCCGACACGGCGTACTGCGTGGTCAGATCGACATCACCGCCCGGGCGATCTGGCTCTTCGAGAAGGCCGGTGCGGCGTACGACGTACGGTGGCCGAAGCCCGAGCGGATCGCCGCGAAACTAGTCAAAGCGGCCCCGCCGCAGTGACCGCCGCCGCGCCAGGCCATCCTGCCCCGGGCATCTGCCTGGCAGGATGGCCAGGTGACCGAGCGCAGCGAGGGCACCACCCGGGACGACACAGGTCGACGCGGCGGCACCACGGGACGGCAACGGGATGACGCGGTGACAGAGCGCCCCAGCACCGGTCGTGGCGTCACCCGTCGACAACTCCCGGCTCCGACGCCCCCATCCCCCAAAACCGGTTCCCGGGTACGGATGTCCGCGGCACAGCGCCGCGAGCAGCTGATCGCCATCGGGCGGCAGGCCTTCGCCGAACGCGGCTTCGACGCGACCTCGATCGAGGAGGTGGCGGCCCGGGCGAAGGTCTCCAAGCCGGTCGTCTACGAGCACTTCGGCGGCAAAGAGGGCCTCTACGCGGTGGTGGTCGACCGGGAGGTGCGCGCCCTGCTCGACCGGGTCGCCGCCGCGCTCACCGCCGGTCACCCCCGCGAACTGCTGGAACAGGCGGCGTTGGCCCTGCTCGACTACATCGAGGAGGAGACCGACGGGTTCCGGGTGCTGGTCCGGGAGTCCCCGGTCCTCTCCGCCACCGGCACCTTCAGCAGTGTCATGAACGACGTGGCACACCAGGTGGAGCACATCCTGGGCGCCGAGTTCAAGACCCGTGGGTACGACCCGAAGCTCGCCGAGCTCTACTCGCAGTCCCTGGTCGGCATGGTGGCGCTGAGTGGCCGGTGGTGGCTGGAGGTACGCAAGCCCCGCAAGGAGACGGTGGCGGCGCACCTGGTCAACCTGGCCTGGAACGGCCTGTCCCACCTCGAGGCCAAGCCGACCCTGCTGACCCGCCCGACCCGCTGAGTCGACCTCCGCCAACCGGAGAGTTCGCGCGGCTGTGCACGATCGGGAGCCCGGCCGGGTGGGGCCGGGTGCCCCGCGACGGGATCAAGCCTGACCGCCCAGAGCGGGTCGCCCGGCCCACCCCTACCGAGGCAAGGACTCAGCGTCCGGGGCGGGCCGACGTACTGTCCCGGATCTCCTCCTCGACCTCGGCGTGTGCCGGTGGACCGACCTTGTCGTACAGGCCGGTGGCGAGGAACAGCAGGCCGAAGATCAGCGACACGATCACCGTGGACATCGAGAAGTTGAGGATGTTCGACCCGGTCTGCAGCACGCTCATCATCACCAGGCCGGTGAGCAGGAAGACCACACCGGCCGCGAGGTTCATCAGGTGACCGAGGTTGCCCCGGTGGATCGTGCCGAAGAGCACCACCAGCCCGAAGACCACCGACACCAGCGAGAAGGCCAGGTTGGTCCGGAGTCCGAGCACCCAGTGGCTGCCCCGGCTGAAGAGGTCGTCGCCGGCCGTCTCGACCAGCCCGAAGACGCCGAAGGCCAGGATGTAGAGCGCGACGAGCCCGGCGATCGCCCGGTAGACCGGCCGGGCCGGGTGGTTGACCGGAATGTGCGCCACGGCCCCTCCTCAGTGTGAAATGGGCGGCTTCCTCATGGATTGTCGCCCAGGCAGAGGGGGATCACGCGGCGAATGGACATTCACCGCCGACCGGAGCCGGCCGGCGGATCAGCGTCCTCCCGGGTCAGAGCACCAGGCGAGCCTGCTGCCAGGCCTTCTGCTCGTCCTCGGAGCCGACCTTGCCGTACATCGCGGCCAGCAGCAGCACGATGCCGATGACCATGCTGACGATCGACGTCGCCAGGCTGTGGTTGAGGTAGTTCGCGTCGGTGCGCAGGGTGGCCAGGGTGGCGAGACCGAGCGCCATGAAGAGGTAGCCGAACCACTTGTTGGCGAACGCGTCGACGTTGCGGCCGATCACGGTGGCGAGCAGGATCAGCACCCCGAACACCACGGAGAGCAGCGAGTTGCCGAGATTGGTGCCCTGGCCCAGCACCAGGGTGTCATCCTGGGCGAGGAACTCGCCGCCGCTGGTCTCGAGGATGCCGAGGGCGCCGAAAGCCACCAGGTAGAGAGCGGTCAGCCCGGCGATCACCCGGTACACCGGCCGCGCGGGGTGGTTGACGGGGAAGTGCGCCATGGTGTCAGAGCCTCCAACGCCGTACGAGTCAGGGTCGGGGCAGATTCTCCCGTATGCCGTCCGCGCGACGCAGCACACCCCCGACGCCGTGTCGCCGGCAACAGTCGGGGCACCGTTGACCGCCCTGGTCAGCTCTCCGGCACCTGCTCGGCGAGCGCGAGCCACGCCTCCTCGGTCTGCTCCCGCTCGGCCCGAACCGCCCGGAGCTGGCCGTCGAGTTCGGCGACCTTGTTGTAGTCGGTCGCGTACGTGGCGAGCTGGTCGTGCAGCGTCGCCTCGCGCTGCTCCAACTTCCCGATCTGCCGCTCCAGCCGGGTCAGCTCCTTGCGGGCGGCCCGCAGTTCACCACCGGACAACCCGGTGCCGGCCCCGTCCGGCGTCGTCGCCACCGCAGGCGCGCCGCCGACCCGGTCCCGTCCCGCCGCGGCGGCGGCGTGGCCGGGGGCCCGGGCCAGGTACTCCTCGATGCCGCCGGGCAGATGCACCAGCTGCCCGTCGCCGAACATGCCGTACACCACGTCGGTGACCCGTTCGACCAGGTAGCGGTCGTGGCTGGCGACGATCAACGTACCGGGCCAGGAATCGAGCAGGTCCTCCAGCGCGGCCAGGGTGTCGGTGTCCAGGTCGTTCGTCGGTTCGTCGAAGAGCAGCACGTTCGGTTCGGCGGCGAGCAGCCGGAGCAGCTGCAACCGGCGCCGCTCCCCACCGGACAGGTCGGAGACCGGGGTCCAGAGCCGGCGGTCGTCGAAGCCGAACATCTCGGCGAGTTGGGACGCGGCGATCTCCCGGTCGCCGAAGACGACCCGCCGGGCCACCTCCTCGACCGCCTCCAGCACCCGCAGCTCACCGGGGAGTTCGGCAAGTTCCTGGGACAGGTACGCGGTCCGGACCGTGGAACCGACCTTCACCTGCCCCTGGTCCGGTTCCCGGGTACCGGCGAGCAGCCGGAGCAGGGTGGTCTTGCCGGCCCCGTTCGCGCCGACGATCGCGATCCGGTCACCCGGGCCGACCTGCCAGGTCAGATCCGCCAGGATCAGCTTCTCCCCCGCCTTCAGGGTCACGTCGGTCAGGTCGTACACCTGCCGGCCGAGCCGGGCGGTGGCCAGACGCTGCAGCGACACCGAGTCCCGGGGCGGTGGCACGTCCGCGATCAGCGCGTTCGCCGCGTCGATCCGGAACCTCGGCTTCGAGGTCCGGGCCGGCGGGCCCCGGCGCAGCCAGGCGATCTCCTTGCGCAGCAGGTTCTGCCGGCGTGCCTCGGTGGCCGCGGCGACCCGTTCCCGTTCGACGCGGGCCAGCGTCCATGCGGCGAAACCGCCCTCGTAGCTGCGTACCGTCTGGTCGCCGACCTCCCAGGTGGTGGTGCAGACCGCGTCCAGGAACCACCGGTCGTGGGTGACCACCACCAGCGCGCCCCGCTTGCCGACCAGGTGCCGGGCCAGCCAGTCGACCCCGGCCACGTCCAGGTGGTTGGTCGGCTCGTCCAGCACCACCAGGTCGGCGGTCCGGACCAGCAACGCGGCCAGCGCCACCCGGCGCCGCTCGCCGCCGGACATCGGCCCGACCGGCTGGTCCAGACCGAGGTACGGCATGCCGAGCCCGTCGAGGATCGCCCGTACCCCGGCGTCGCCGGCCCACTCGTGCTCGGCGCCGAAGCCCTCGTCCAGCCAGGCGGTGCCGAGCACCACGTCCCGTACGGTGGCGCCGGGATCGAGGGAGAGGGTCTGCGGCAGCCAGGCGACCCGCAGGTCACGCCGGTGCGTCACCCGACCGCTGTCCGGCTCCTCCGTCTTGGTCAACAACCGCAGCAGGGTCGACTTGCCGGCGCCGTTGAGCCCGACGACCCCGATCCGATCCAGGTCCTCGAGGCCGAGGGAGACGTCGGTGAGCAGCTGCCCCGCCGCGCCGTAGCCCTTGGAGACCCGGTCCAGGTTGACGATGTTGGCCATGGGTCAGACCGTAGTCACGGGCGCCGGGCGGCCGTCATCCGGCTCCCGTACCGGTCCGGGCCCCGGGCACCGGCCCGTACGCCGTCCGGGCCGTCCGGCAGGTGCCGGAGGCGCGCAGTTCGTCCGCGATCCGCTCCGCCTCGGCCGCGTCCGGAGCGAGGAAGACGCAGGTCGGGCCGGATCCGGAGACGATGCCGGCGAGCGCGCCGGCCGCCTCGCCGGCCTTCAGCGTCTCGGCCAGGGCGGGGCGCAACGCCAGGGCGGCGGCCTGCAGGTCGTTGCCGAGCGCCCGGCCGAGCCGTGCCGGGTCCCGGCCACGCAGCGCGGCGAGCAGCGCGTCCGCGTTGCGCAGCGGCGGCGGTGCGGCATGCTCGGCCCGGAGCCGGTCCAGTTCGCGGTAGGCGGCCGGGGTGGAGAGGACGCCGTCGGCGATCGCCACCACCCAGTGCCAGGTGACCGGACGGGCCAGGATCGGGCTGATCGTCTCGCCGTGGCCGGTGCCGAGGGCTGTGCCGCCGTACACCAGGAACGGGATGTCGGAGCCGAGCCCGGCGGCGATCCGGGCGAGTTCGTCGCGGGAGAGTTCGGTGCCCCAGAGCGCGTCGCAGGCGACCAGGGTGGCGGCGGCGTCGGCGCTGCCGCCGGCGAGTCCGGCGGTGAGCGGGATCTGCTTGCGCAGGTGCAGCCGGGCGTACGCCGGCACCCCGGCGTACGCGGCCAGCGCCCGGGCCGCCCGGATCACCAGGTTCGTCTCGTCCAGCGCCAGCTCACCGGCACCCTCGCCCTCCATGGTCAGGGTGAGGGTGTCGCCGCGTCGGGCGGTCAGCTCGTCGTAGAGCGAGATCGCCTGGTAGACGGTGTTCAGCTCGTGGAAGCCGTCCGGCCGGAGCGGGCCGACGCCGAGATGCAGATTGATCTTCGCCGGGACGCGTACCCGGACCGGACCGGGCGGCCGCCGCCGTGGCCGCTCGTCCTCGTCGTCGGGGCCCCACGCCTCGGTCACCGGCCGACGCCCCGGACGCTCGGCCGGCCGTCGGACGGCTTCGCCGGCACCAACTCGGCGGCGGACGCGTACCGGTCACCGACGGTGCGGGTCACCGGCCGCCGGCGGAGCGGGTCGGGCGAACACGCACGCGGGGCGGCGGGGTCGACCGGCTGCGCCGTCATTGCCTACACCTCCTCGGGGGACTCGCCGTCAGCCTACTCAACGGCCGAGGACGGGCCCGGAGCCGACGCGGCGATCGCGGCGAACTGGTGGACGGTCAGCGCCTCGCCCCGGGCGCCGGGATCCACCCCGGCGGCGACGATCGCCGCGGCCGCCCGGTCCGGGCCGCCGGCCCAGCCGGCCAACGCGGCCCGCAGCGTCTTGCGGCGCTGCGCGAACGCCGCGTCGACCACCGCGAAGACGCTCTTCCGGGGTACGTCGTCCCGGGGCGGCTCCCGTCGGGTGAAGGCGACCAGGCCGGAGTCGACGTTCGGCACCGGCCAGAAGACGTTCGGCGGTACCCGGCCGGCGGGGCGGGAGTCGGCGTACCAGGCGAGTTTCACCGACGGAATGCCGTAGGTCTTCGAGCCGGGCCCGGCGGTCAACCGGTCGGCGACCTCCTTCTGCACCATCACCAGCCCATGCCGCAGGCTCGGCAGCTCGGCGAGCAGGTGCAGGACGACCGGCACCGCCACGTTGTACGGCAGGTTCGCGACCAGCGCGGTCGGCGCCGGCTCGCCCAGGTCGGCGGCGGTGATCCGCAGCGCGTCGGCGGAATGCACGGTGAGCCGGTCGACACCGCCCGGCCCGGTGTGCCGGGCCGCCGTCTCGGGCAGGGCCCGGGCCAGCGTCGGGTCGATCTCGACGGCGTGCACGTGTCCGACCACCGGCAGCAGCCCGAGGGTGAGCGAGCCGAGGCCCGGCCCCACCTCCAGTGCCACGTCCGCCGGGGTCAGCCCGGCGGCGGTGACGATCCGTCGGACCGTGTTCGGGTCGTGCACGAAGTTCTGGCCGAGCTTCTTCGTCGGCGCGACGCCCAGGCGGGCGGCGAGTTCCCGGATCTCCGCCGGGCCGAGCAGGTCTGCGGCCACGCTGTGACAGCGTACGGGCCACCGGACAGGGGTCAGGCCGCCGGGCCGACCGGAACCGGCGCGCCGGCGAAGTGGCAGGCGGAGACGTGTCCCTCGGCGGCACCGTCGCCGGGCGGGCGGAGCACCGGTTCCTCGCGGCGGCAGACGTCCTGGGCGATCGGGCACCGGGTGTGGAACCGGCAGCCCGCCGGTGGGTCGACCGGGCTGGGCGGGTCACCGGCGAGCACGATCCGCTGACGTCCCCGTTCGCGCGGGTGCCGGACCGGCACCGAGCCGAGCAGCGCCCGGGTGTACGGGTGGGCCGGCTCCTGGTAGACCGTCGCCGCCGGGCCGAGTTCGGCGAGCCGGCCCAGGTACATCACCGCGACCCGGTGCGACACGTGGCGTACCACGCCGAGGTCGTGGGCGATGAAGACGAGGGCGATGCCGAGCCGCTGTTGCAGTTCGGCGAGCAGGTTGACCACCTGCGCCTGTACCGAGACGTCGAGCGCGGAGACCGGCTCGTCACAGACGACCACCCGGGGTTCGGTGGCCAGCGCCCGGGCGATGCCGATCCGCTGTCGCTGCCCGCCGGAGAACTCGTGCGGGAAGCGGCGCATCATGTCCGGCGCCAGTCCGACCATGTCCAGCAGTTCGGCGACCCGGTCCCGGCGGGCGACGGGGCCCCGGACCAGCCGGTGCACGTCGAGCGGTTCGGCGACCACGTCCAGGATCGGCATCCGGGGGTTCAGCGAGGTGACCGGGTCCTGGAAGACCATCTGCACCGCGCGCCGCAGTTCACGCCGTCGGGTGCCCCGGGCGGTGCCGACCTCGGTGCCGGCGTAGCGGACCTGGCCGGCGTCCGGGCGTTCCAGCCCGACCAGCAGCCGGGCCAGGGTGGACTTGCCGCAGCCGGACTCGCCGACCACCCCGAGGGTCTCCCCGGCGGCGACGCTCAGGTCCACCCCGTCCACCGCGTGCACCCGGGACCGGCCGCCGAGACTCCGTCCGGCCCGGTACGACTTGCGGACCCCGGTGGCGACCAGCAGCGGTTCGCCCCGGGTGGGCGTACCGGCGGGGGTCAGCGGGCCGCCGGTGTTCGGACCGGCGGAGGCGGAGAGCGCGGTCGGCCGGTCGGAGGCGGCCGGGTGGTCAGACGGTGGCATCAACGGCCTCCTCGGCGTAGTGGCAGGCGGCGGTCCGACCCGGCGCGGTCAGGGCCCGCCGTTCCGGGCGGGTTGTCGGGCACTGTTCGCCCACCCGGTCGCAGCGCGGGTGGAAGGCACAGCCGGTGGGCAGCGCGAGCAGGTTCGGCGGGCTGCCCGGGATCGGCCGCAGCCGGTCGCCCGGTTGTTCCAGGTCCGGTACGGAACGCAGCAGGGCCGCCGTGTACGGGTGCGCCGGTCCGTCCAGTACCTCGGTCACGGTGCCGGTCTCGACGATCCGGCCGGCGTACATCACGGCGACCCGGTCGGCGATCTCGGCGGCCACCCCGAGGTCGTGGGTGATCAGCAGGACGCCCATGCCGAGTTCGGTGCGCAGCCGGTCGACGAGGTCGAGGATCTGCGCCTGCACGGTGACGTCGAGCGCGGTGGTCGGCTCGTCGGCGATGAGCAGCCGGGGGCCGAGGGCCACCGCCATCGCGATCAGGATCCGCTGGCGCATGCCGCCGGAGAACTGGTGCGGGTAGTCGCGTACCCGGCGGTCCGGGGCCGGGATGCCGACCAGCCGGAGCAATTCGGCGGCCTCGGCCCGGGCGGCCCGGCGGGAGAGCCCGCGATGGATCCGGAACACCTCGCCGAGTTGGTCGCCGATGGAGAGCACGGGGTTGAGCGCGGAGAGCGCGTCCTGGAAGACCAGGGCCATGGTCTCGCCGCGCAGCGCGCGGACCTGGTCCGGGCGCAGGCTGTTCAGGTCGTTTCCGGCGACCCGTACGTCGTCCGCGCGGACGTGTACGCCGGGCCCGTCGAGCAGGCCCATCACGGCACGGGCGGTGACCGACTTGCCGGAGCCGGATTCGCCGAGCAGGGCGAGCACCTCGCCGGCGTTGACGTCGAGGTCGACCCCGCGTACGGCCGGAACCTCGCCACGGCGGCTGGTGAAGGTGACGTCGAGGTTCCGGACCCGGAGTGCGGCGGGCGATCCCGCCTCCGGGGCGTCCTGCCCGGTGGCTGCCGAAGTGGGCACTACACCTCCCGAATTTCCGTGTTGTTTCTCGGCGTAACGATTTCTGGCATCGGATCCCGGATTCCCGCCGGAAGTAGACAACATGTTGACACGCTGCGCCTGATCCTGGCAATCTCTGCACCCACATCGCCGACAATCCACACCCGGAGCCGAGCCCGTGCCGGAATTCGCCGCGCACCCCCGCCCCGGGAACCGAACCGAAGGAGGCACCGGCGTGCTCGACCCGGCCACCGGCTACACCGGATACACGTCCTACAGCTACCTGGAGCCAGGCACCGACTACCGGGAGTTCAAGCTCGCCCCTGAACTCGGCCGGGTGCCCGCGTACCAGGGCCTCTCGCTGACGGACCCCCAGCGGGACCGGGTCAACCGGCTGCTCACCGACCACATCGTGATCTCGCTGCACGACCACCCGTCGGTCTTCCCGGAGAACATCCGGGAGACCGTGGACTACAACCGGACCGCGCGGCACCACACCGGGTACGCCGGGCTGGCCCGCTCCGGCATGACCGCGGTCTTCGACAACATGATGGACGGCACCTGTTGCGTGACCAGCCAGATGGGCTGGAAGTGGACCGACGTCATCGCCGACATCGGCATGCGACTGTCGGACCTCGCCCACCAGGACTACCTCGTCAAGGTCGAGCGGCTGGCCGACATCCACCACGCGCACGAGACCGGTCGGATGGGTCTGGTGGTGGCGACCGAGGCGGCCACCATGATCGAGAACGAGCTGGACCGGCTCGACATGCTCTACGGCTTCGGCGTCCGGCAGATGGGCATCGCCTACAGCGAGGCGAACACCCTGGGCAGCGGGCTCAAGGAGCGCTCGGACGGCGGCCTGACGTACTTCGGCGAGAAGGCCGTACGCCGGATGAACAAGCTCGGCGTCGCGATCGACGTCTCGCACTCCGGCGACCGGACCTCGCTGGACGTCATCGCCGCCTCCACGAAGCCGATCTTCATCACCCACGCCGGGTCCCGGACCGTCTGGCCGACCAACCGGATGAAGCCCGACGAGGTGATCCGGGCCTGCGCGGAACGCGGCGGCGTGATCGGCCTGGAGGCCGCACCGCACACCACCCTCTCGCCGGCACACCCCCGGCACAACCTCGAATCGGTGATGGACCACTTCGTCCACTGCGTCGAACTGGTCGGCATCGACCACGTGGCGTTCGGGCCGGACACCCTCTTCGGCGACCACGTCGGCCTGCACGACACGTTCGCCGCGCACCTGTCCATCGCCGAGGCGCACGGACACGTCGACCACCCTCGGGTGCCGTACGTCGACGGGCTGGAGAACCCGGCCGAGTGCTACTGGAACATCGTCTCCTGGCTGGTCAGCCACGACTACTCGGACGACGAGATCACCAAGGTCCTGGGGGGCAACATTCTGCGCGTCCTTGAGGAGGTCTGGCACTGATGCGTACATTTCGGCGCGCCCTCGCCGTGGCGGTGGGCACGCTCTCGATAGGGCTGGCGGCGACCGCCTGCGCCCCCAGCAACCCCGACGGCAAGTCGGGTGACGGCGGTGGCTCCGCTGACCGGATCACCATCGGCACCACCGCCGACGTGCTCAACTACAACCCGCTGGTCGGCAACAGCCGTACCGACACCTGGGTGACCAACCTGATGTACCCCCGGCTGATGAGCATGGGGATGGACGGCGTACGCCAGCCGTACCTCGCCACGAAGTGGGAGTACGCCGACGGCGGGCGCAAGGCGAAGGTGACCCTGCGGGACGACCTCACCTGGAGTGACGGGGAGAAGGTGACCGCCGACGACGTCGCGTTCACCATCGACGCGGTCGCCAAGGAGAAGATCGGCGTGGTCGCCGGGCTGATCGCGTCGTACCAGAAGGCCACCGTGCTCTCCCCGACGGAGATCGAGTTCCAGCTCTCCCAGCCGGACGGCACCTTCCTGGAGAACGTCGGCTTCTGGATGCCGGTCGTGCCGGAGCACGTCTTCAGCAAGGTCGGCAGCGTGCAGAAGTTCGCCAACGACAAGGACTGGGTGTCGGCCGGGCCGTACAAGCTGACCACCGTCGAGCGTGGCCAGCGGTACGTCCTGCAGCGGGTGGAGAACTTCCCGCTGGTGCCGGGCGGGCCGAAGACCAAGGAGGTCGTCTTCCGGGTCTTCCCGGACGTCAACACCGAGGCCCTCGCGTTGCGCAACGGTGACGTCGACCTGATCGCGAACGCCCTGCCGCCGCCGCTGGCCAAGACCCTGGAGGGCGACAGCAAGATCAAGCTGGTCAGCGTGCCCTCGCTGGGCTGGGCGCACATGCAGTACAACACCAAGCGCAAGCCGCTGGACAGGCTCGAGGTGCGCCAGGCGCTGGCCGCCGCCGTCGACTACGAGTCGATCCGCCGGGTGGCCCTGCAGGGCAAGGCCGTCTCGTCGAACTCCTCGGTGCTCACCCCGACCCTGAAGCAGTGGCAGGACCCGACCGCCAAGGAGTACACACACGACCCGGCGAAGGCGAAGCAACTGCTCACCGGGGCGGGCTTCAAGGATGGCAACGGTGACGGGCTCTTCGACGGGCTCAGCCTGCGGATGATCTACGACCAGGCGGACCCGAACATCTCCAAGTGGGCGCAGCTGGTCCGGGACTCCAGCAAGGAGGCCGGGATCGAGATCAAGCTGGAGGGCCTGGAGCGGAACACGTACGTGGAGAAGTACACCGCCCGGGACTACGACATCTACGCCGGCTCCTGGGCGATCATGGAGAACCCGCCGGCGAACCTGGCCCTGGCGTTCAAGTGCGACGGCTTCATCAACTACGCCAACGCCTGCGACCCCGAACTGGACCGGCTGATCGACCAGGCCCGGTCACAGCTCGACCAGGCCGGCCAGAAGGCCCCGATCCAGCAGGCCGCGAAGATCATCTCCGACAAGGTGTACGACAACGTGCTCTACGTCGAGGAGTTCACCATCGCGCACTCGGCGAAGTGGTCCAACTTCCTGGTCCAGCCGAGTGAACTGCTCTCCATCGTCAACCCCGTCTCGCTGGCCCAGGCCACGGCCGACTGACCTGTTAGGAAGGGCCCCTTCTACAACCGGAACCGATAGGAAGGGGCCCTTCCTTTCACTCCCGGAGGGAGTTATTCATGCCCGCTGGCGCACGGTTCGTCGTACGTCGACTGCTCCGCGGTCTGCTGACCATGTGGTTCGCGGTGACGGTGACGTTCTTCCTGCTCCGGCTCCTGCCCGGGGACCCGGCGCTGGCCGTCGCCGACCCCGGGATGACCGAGGAGCTGCGTGCCGAACTGCTGCACGACTACGGACTGGACCGACCGCTGGCGGTGCAGTACTGGGAGTACCTGGTGCAGCTCGTACACGGCAACCTCGGGGTGTCGTTCCGGCAGAACCAGCCGGTCCGCGACATCCTGCTGGAACGTCTGCCCTGGACCCTGCTGCTGGCCGGCAGCGCGTTGGTGGTCACCGTCGCGCTCGGCATCCCGCTCGGCGTGGTCGCCGCCACCCGGGCCAAGGGCTTCCTGGACCGGCTGATCCAGGTCGGCGGCATCACCGGCCAGTCCCTCTTCATCCCCAGCGTCGGCGTCCTCCTGCTGTACGTCTTCGGCGTCCAGCTCGGCCTGCTGCCGATCGGCGGGGCGATGGACGACGACGTGTACGGGTTGGCCGCGTACGGCAGCATCGCCCTGCACCTGATCCTGCCCTGCCTCTCCCTGGTGCTGGTGCAGCTCGGCTCGTACGTGCTGACCCTGCGCAGCACGCTGATCGACGCCCTCGGCGAGGACTACTGCACGCTGGCCCGGGCCAAGGGACTGCCGAACCGGAAGGTGGTCTGGCGACACGCGTTGCGCAACGCGCTGCTGCCGACCACCACACTGGTCGGGCTGCAACTCGGGTTCCTGGTCGGTGGGGCGGTGCTCACCGAGTCGATCTACGCGTACCCGGGGGTGGGTCGGGCCATCTTCGAGGCGGTCGGCCAGCTCGACTTCCCGGTGCTGCAGGGCGCGTTCCTGATGCTCGCCTTCGCCGTCATCGCCGCCAACCTGCTCACCGACCTCGCCTACGGACTGCTCGACCCGAGGGTGCGGACGTCATGACCGAGCGGAGCGAGGTCATCAGCCAGCTCAGTCAGCCAGGTCATGGCGACGCCGAGCGCAGCGAGGAGACGCCATGACCGAGCGGAGCGAGGTCATCAGCCAGCTCAGTCAGCCAGGTCATGGCGACGCCGAGCGCAGCGAGGAGACGCCATGACGACTGTGATTCCGCCCGAGGCCGCCGGTACGACCCCGACGGCCACCATCGCGCTGCCGCCGTCGGAGTCCGTCGGCCGGCAGACCTGGCAGGCGTTCCGGCGCAACCCGCTCGGCATGGTCAGCGCCGCGATCCTGGTACTGCTCGGCGTGGTCGCGCTCGCCGCGCCGCTGATCGCCGACTACCCCTCCGGGTACGGCGAGGAGGTGCTCGCCGGCCCCGGCGCCGGGCACTGGTTCGGTACCGACGACCTGGGTCGGGACGTCTTCGCCCAGGTGATCTGGGGAACCCGGGTCAGCATCGTGGTCGGGTTGGCGGCCAGCCTGCTGGCGATCGTGATCGGCGTGCTGGTCGGCGTGCTCGCCGCGTACTTCCGTCCCGCCGACCTGCTGCTCGGCATCATCGTCGACGTCTCGCTGTCGCTGCCGGTGCTGCCGCTGATGATCCTGGTCGCCGCGCTGGCCGGGCCGAGCGTACCCACCCTCGTGGTGGTGATCGCGGTGTTCAGCTGGCCCGAGGTGGCCCGGGTGGTCCGCTCCCAGGGACTTGCCGTGGTGCCGATGCCGTACGTCTCCGCGGCGCACGTGATCGGCGGGTCCCACCTGTGGGTGATCCGCAAGCACGTACTGCCTGGGGTCGCCCCGGTGGTCGCCGTCTCGGTGGTGCTGACCACCTCCCGGGCGGTGCTCTCCGAGGCCGGCCTGTCGTTCCTCGGCCTCGGCGACCCGAACAGCTGGTCGTGGGGGACGATCCTGCACCAGGCGCAGCGGTCCGGGTCACTGGCCACCGCCTGGTGGACGACGCTCTTCCCCTCCCTGGCCATCCTGCTGCTGGTGGTGGCCACCACCCTGCTCGCCGTGGCGTACAACGACGCCCGCAACCCCCGGACGAGGTGACCACGCCGGTGCGACTGCCGCCCTCCTTCTTTCCCGCCCTGCTGGACCGGGTCCGCGTCGAGCTCGACGCGGCCGGGTTGGACGCCCTGCTGCTCGACGATCCGCTCGACGTGGCGTACCTGACCGGGTTCTTCCACTTCCCGAACGAGCGTCCGGTGGCCGCGTACCTGCCGGCCGACGGCCCGGTGCTGCTGCTCGTCCCCGACCTGGAGCGGGAGTACGCCGCCGACCAGCGGGCCGCCGCCCAACTGGTGGTGTATCCGGAGTTCCCGGGCGAGCGGAGCCCGTGGCAGGTGCTCGCCGACGCGCTGCCGGTGCTGCCGGTCCGGGCCGGTCACGCGGCCTCCACCTCGGTCGGTCGGGTCGCCGCGCTCGGCACGGCCTTCCCCGGTACCGGGTGGACGGTCAGCGGCATCGTCGGTGAGCTGCGGTTGCGCAAGACGCCGGAGGAGATCGTCCTGCACACCGAGGCGGCTCGGATCGCCGACCTGATGCTGGCCGAGGGGGTCCGGCTGGTCGCCTCGGCACTCGCCGACGGCACCGAACCGCCCACCGAGACGGAACTGGCCGGCCACGTCACGCGGTACGGCGCGGCGACGATGTACGCCGAGCACGACGACGTCGTGGTGGTCCCGATGCTCACCGGCGGCCTGGTGTACGGCGGCCCGAACTCCGCCCAGCCGCACCGGCTGCCCGGTGGGGACCGGCTGCGGATCGGTGAACCGTTCATGTTGTCGCTCGGCTGTGCCGTCGGCGGCCGGTTCGTGGAGAGCGAGCGGACCTTCCTGCTCGGCGAGCCGACCCCCGAGCAGCGCCGTTACTACCAGGTGGTCCGGGAGGCCCAGCAGGTCGGGACCGAGGCACTGCGCCCGGGTACCCGGTGCGTGGACGCCAACCGGGCCTGCCTGGACGTGATCCGGGCGGCCGGTCTCGGCGGGTACCTGCGGCACCGGCAGGGGCACGGGATCGGCCTCGGCTTCCACGAGCCGCCGTGGGTCGCCGACGGCGACGACACCGTGCTGGAGCCGGGCATGGTGCTCTCCAGCGAGCCCGGAGTGTACGTGCCCGGGCACGCCGGCTACCGGATCTCGGACACCGTGCTGGTGACCGCGGACGGACCGCACCGGCTCACCGCCTTCCCCCGGGACCTGACCGACATCGTGATCGGAGTCTGAGCATGTTCGTGGAGATCAACGGCAACCGGCTCAACGTGGAGGTGCTCGGCGACGCGCCGGGAAAGCCCACGATGATCGTCCATCACGGCGCGCCGGGACTGGGCTCGATGGCCGAGCCGCGCGCCTCGTTCGGCGCCTTCGCCGACGAGTACCGGGTGGTGGTCTTCGACGCCCGGGGTTCCGGGATCAGTGAGGGCAACGAGCCGTTCACCCACGAGCAGTGGGCGGCCGACGTGGACGGTCTGCGCGAGTGGGCCGGCGCCGAGCGGATCGTGATGGCCGGCGGCTCGTACGGCGGCTTCATCTCCATGGAGTACGCGATCCGCTATCCCGACCGGGTCGCGGCACTGGTGCTGCGGGACACCGCCGCCGACAACAGCAACCAGGACCTGGCGATCCGCAACGCCCTCGCCTCGGCGCGGGTGGAGATCGACCGGGTCAAACTGGACCGGATCATGTCCGGCCAGGTACGCGACGACGCCGACCTGCGGGACTGCTGGGCCGAGATCCTGCCGCTCTACGACCACGACCTGGACTGGGAGAAGGTCCGGCGGCGGGTCGAACAGACCCCCTACCGGTACGCCACGCACAACTTCGCCTTTGCCGTCAACCAGCCGAACTACGACATCAAGCCTTTGCTGCCCGGCATCTCCTGCCCGACCCTGGTCACCGTGGGCCGACATGACTGGATCACCCCGGTGCCGTGCAGTGAGACGATCGCCGAGCTGATTCCGAACTCCCGACTGGTGGTCTTCGAGCACTCCGGACACTCGCCGCAGACCGAGGAGGCGGAGCTGTTCCAGCGGGTCGTGCGCGAGTTCCTGGCCGGCGTACCGGCACTCAGGGCATGATGCCGGTCGAGATGTACGACCTCGATCCCATCGACCGACGCATCGTCGCCGCTCTCCAGGTCAACGGCCGGGCGAGCTGGACGGACATCGCCCAGCTCACCGGCACCTCGGTGACGACAGTGGCCCGCCGGGCGCAGCAGCTGCTGGCCGACGGGCTGGTCAAGGTGGCCGCCGCCCCGCATCCCGGTGGCGGCCCGGCCGACCTGCTGATCGTCCGGATCCGTTGTGCGGCGGGGAGTCAGCTCCCCGCCGCACAGGCGCTGGCCGCGATGCCGGAGATCCGCTTCGTGGCCGTGGTCACCGGGGTCTACGACCTGGTCGCCGAGGTGCTGGTACCGAAGGGGACCAGCCTGCACAGCGTGCTGCTCAACGGGCTGCAGAGGATCCCCGGCATCGAGAGCAGCGTCGCCGACCTGGAGCTGCACACCTACAAGTCGACCCACGAGTGGAGCCGGCACCTGCTCGGCTCCGAGAGTCAGCTGGTCGCTCCGCCCCCGGTGCACGACTGCCCTCCCGCGCACCTCGACGAGCTGGACGAACGGATCATCGCGGCGCTGCGCGAGGACGGGCGGGCCAGCTTCCAGGCCGTCGCGGGAGGGCTCGGGGTCAGCGAGAGCACCGTCCGGCGCCGGTTCGAGGCGCTGTACCACGCCGGCTGCGTACAGGTGATCACGCTGGTCCCGGCGGCGGCGCTCGGCTTCGAGGCGGAGATCCTCTTCTGGCTCTCGGTGGCGCCGTCCCGGCTCGACGCGGTGGCCCGCGAACTGGCCGCGCTGCGCGGGGTGCGCTACGTCGCCGCCACCCTCGGCCAGGAGTCACTGATGTGCGAGGTGATCCTGCCGACCCACGCCGACGTCTTCGAGTTCACCACCAAGACCCTCGGCGGCATCGACGGCATCCAGGCCTGGACCGCCGGGGTGCAGTTGCTGACCGTCAAGCGGGGCTTCGTGATCACACCCTGGGCGGCCCGGCGGCTCGCCGCCGAGCATGACGGGACCGGTGGGAGCGGCGAGAGGGCCGGGGCCGCGCCGACCGGCCCGGTCGGCGGACCGAGCGGCAACGGCCGCGCCACCCGGAAGAGCCGGCCGGCCCCCTGACCGTCGCCAGCCAGGACCCCCACGCGACGCCGTCGGGAAAGTCCGACAACTACACGTCAGGCCGCCTCTGACGCGAGGACGTCGAGGTAGTGGCGGTTGTACATGATACCCAGCACGTTGCCGAACGGGTCGACCACGGATGCGGTGACAAAACCCTCGCCGTGTGTCGTGATCGGCTGGTACTCCTCGGCGCCCATCGACAGCAGCCGCGCCACCGTGGCGTCGAGGTCGTCGACGTGCCAGTACATGACGGCCCCGCCCGGTTCGGTCGGGACGCCGGACGGCGCCCACCGACGGTCGACGATGCCGAGTTCGGCCTGGTGGTCGCCGATCCGGAACTCGACGTACGCCGGGCGTCCGTCGGGCCCCGGTCGGCTGAAGTACGGCTGCGTGCCGAGGAACTCGGCGTACCACTCCACCGCCGCCGGCACGTCGTCCGCCCAGTAGTTGATCGTGCTGAATCCTCGCAGGCTCACGATGCGCTCCTCCCTGTTGCCGGGCCCCTGTCGTCGGGGCCCTGTTCTCAGGTTCTGTGGCCACGCTATCGACACTTGTGGAACGTACGGTTCCGCAATGGCTGCCAGAATGGCGCAATGTTGGAGACCTCGGTCCGGCTGCTCCGGCTCCTGTCGCTGCTCCAGGTCCGGCGCGACTGGTCCGGCGCAGACCTCGCGAGGCAACTGGGCGTCACCACCCGGACGGTGCGCAACGACGTCGAACGGCTGCGGCTGCTCGGCTACCACGTGCATTCCAGCACCGGCATCACCGGCGGCTACCGGCTCGCGGCCGGTACCGCGATGCCGCCGCTGCTGCTCGACGACGACGAGGTGATGGCGGTGGCGGTGGGCCTACGCGCGGCGGCGGCCGGCACGGTCACCGGGATCGAGGAGACCTCGTTGCGGGCACTGACCAAACTCGAGCAAACCCTGCCGGCCCGGCTCCGGCACCGGCTCGACGTCCTCCGGCAGGCCACGGTCTCGGCGGCGGGCGGCGGCCCCACCGTGGACGCCTCGACGCTCACCACCATCGCCGCCGCATGCCGTGACCATCAGCAGTTGCGCTTCGACTACCAGGGGCATGACGGCGGATCCGGTACCCGTCGGGTGGAGCCGCACCGGCTCGTCTACACCGGTCACCGCTGGTACCTGCTCGGCTGGGACCGCGACCGTGAGGACTGGCGCACGTTCCGGGCCGACCGCATCCGTCCGCGGCTGCCGAGCGGGCCACGTTTCATCCCTCGGGAGCCGCCGGAGGACGCCGCCCGTCACGTCGTACGCGGCACCGGCTCGCTGGCCTGGCGGCATCCGGCCCGGGTCCGCCTGCACGCCTCCGCCGAGGCCGTCGCCGACCGTGTGCCACCGGCGGCCGGCCTGCTGCACCCGGTCGACGGGGAGTCCTGCCTCCTGGAGACCGGCAGCAACTCCCTGCCGAACCTGGTCGGATTCCTCACCGGTCTGGGCGTCGGATTCGAGGTGCTGGACCCACCCGAGCTCCGGACCCTGCTGCGCGAACTCGCCGACCGCTACCGGGCGGCCGCCGGCGACCCGCCGACCCAGCCCGACCCGGCGCCGTGAGGCGAGGCCCGCCGAGCCGGCGCGGTAGGGCGAGGCCGTCGAGCCGGCCAGGGCGGCGACAACGCCCGGCGGTTACCAGGGGCCGAAGACCCGGTCGCCGGTGGCGGAGATCGCCGCGCAGAGTTCGGCCAGGTCCGCGCCGGTCGTCTCGGCCAGCGACCGGACGGTCAACGGGATCAGGTACGACGCGTTCGGCCGGCCCCGGTGCGGCATCGGGGTCAGGTAGGGGGCGTCGGTCTCCACCAGCATCTGGTCGAGCGGCGTCACCCGGGCCGCCTCGCGCAGCGCGGCGGCGTTGCCGAAGCTGACCGTGCCGGCGAAACTCAGCACGTAGCCGCGTCGGACGCACTCGGCGGCGAACTCGGCGTCGCCGGAGAAGCAGTGCAGCACCACCGTCTCCGGAGCACCCTCGTCGTCGAGGACCCGCAGCACGTCGGCGTGGGCGTCCCGGTCGTGGATCATCAACGGCTTGCCGTACCGCTTCGCGATGGCGATGTGCGCGCGGAAGCTGGCCTCCTGGGCGGCCCGGCCCTCGTCACCGGTACGGAAGAAGTCCATCCCGGTCTCGCCGACGCCGCGTACCCGTTCCTCGGCGGCGAGGGCCTCGATCTCCCGCAACGCCTCGTCGAGGTCGGCGAGTCGAGGAGCCTCGTTGGGGTGCAGCGCCACCGTGGCCAGCACCGCCGGCTGCCGCCGGGCCAGCTCGGCACCCCACCGCGACGAGTCGACGTCGACCCCGACCTGGACCAGCCGGTCCACGCCGACCTCGGCGGCGACCGCGACGGCCGCGGCCACCGGGTCGCCGGGCCGCTCCGCCCACGGTGCTGCGGCCGCCTCGGCAAGGGTGATGTCCAGGTGGGTGTGGCTGTCGATCACCGGCTGGGGCAGCGGCTCCGGGACCGGCGGAAACTCCCCCGCCCGCCGGGCCGCCCGCTGCCGGCGGGACTCGGTTGGCTCAGTCATCGCTGCCAGCATCACACATCGGCGAACCGGCCGATGCCACCAGCCCGAAGCGGCGACCACCGGCCGCCCGAACCGGCAGTTTCCCCCCGGAGCCGGCCGACAGCGTCGGTCGGTAACCCACCGTTCACCAATCCGGTACGCCGTGCCCCTACCGTCGGCGCGATGAGCGTGTCGCCGCAGGCCAGTCAGGTGCCGGAGGCACCGGCCGGGTTACGCGTACGGTTCGCCGGTGTGCTCCACCCGGCCGAGGAACTCGCCCGTGGGGCAGCGTACGAGCTGTTCAACACGGAGCCGGCCGACGGGTTCGTCCGCGACCTGCGCCCCACCGCCCGGTACCCGTACCACCGGTTCGTGCACGCCAGCGAGGTCAGCCGGCCGCCCGGCACGGCACCCGACCCGGACAGCCCGCTGACCGCACCGCTGAACCGGGAACTGTCCTGGGCCGGAATCCACGAACTGAGCCAGTCCCCGGCCGCCGTGGCGCACCCGGTGCTGACGGCGGTACGCGACTCGGCACTGGTCCGACGCGGCACCCAGATGGTCAAGGCGCTGTCGGCGCACCAACTCGCCGGTTTCCTGCTCCGCGGCTGGCTGCCGTACGGCTTCTGCTACCGCGAGTACGACGTGGCCCACCTGCGGACCCCGACCCACCAGACGCTGCTGCGTACCGACGGCGAAGCCGGCCGGGCCGTCCCGGATGTCGCCTACCTGCTGCGTTGGCGGGCGATCGACCCGATCGACTACCTGGCGCCGGTCGGTACGGAGCACCAGGGCCTGTCCCGGATCCCGTCGCACGACCGGATCGGCCCGCCGGTGCTCGGCACCGGCTTCGCCCCGAGCGGTCGGCACCTCATCCCCGAGTTCGTCACCCGGGACTTCGCCGACCTGCCACTGCCGGCGAACGCGGCCCTGCTCGCGCACACCTCGGACGGGGACGAGGTGGTGCTCTACACGTACCAGCCGGAGCAGCGCGGCTGGCTGCGGATGGCCGGCCCCCGCTGGCGTCACCTGCTGGCCGGGGTGCCGGGCGTGTCACCCGACCAGGAGTACGTCTCCACCGCCGAGGCGGTCCGGTCCACCGTGCTGATCGGCGGCTACCGGGGGCAGGAGCACGAGGCGGTGGCCGACCCGCCCGGGGAGTTCCGGGTGCTGGCAATGACCCGGGCGGCCCGATACCCGGTGGAGACACTGCTCCGCCGGGCCCGGTACGTCACCTGGCGGGGTGCCCGCTGCCTGGTGCTGCACGAGGAGTCCGGCTGGCTGCGGATCCGGTTGTGCCGTCCCGACCCGGACAACATCGCCACCCTCGGCGCCCAGTGCTACGAGCGTGGCGTCTACGAGGCGTGGGCCCCGTCCGCCGAGGTCACCGACGACCGCCTGCTCGACGTCCCGTACCCGCTCTGACCCCGCCAGGCCGGGCCGGGTCAGTCCGGGCCGGTTTTGACCAGGTGGGAGACCGCCTCGTTGGTGAGGGCGTTCGCGAGGTCACGGAGAAGGGCGAGGACCGCCTCGATCTCCGGAGTGGCCGCCTGCGTGTTCAGGCGGGTGGTGACGAGGAGGTTGGCGTGCCGGAGTTCGTAGACCACCCCGACCCGCGCGGCGTCGAGGCCCTTGAGACGCGGGTAGAGCTCCGGGTCGATCGGCATTACCAGTTGGGAGTAGAGCCCCTCGTCCCACCAACCGCCGACCGACTGAGTCGACACCCCCTGCCGGGACTTCTCGGAACTCCTCAGTGTGTGCACCGCCGACTCGTGGCCCTTCTCGGCCGTCTCATGATCGGGGTACGTCCGGAGCCGGATCGTCCCCTCAGGGTCGAACTCCCCAATCGGGGTCCGGAAGCGGTCGCCGTCGTCGTAGACCCAGAATTCACAACTGAGGTGAGTGTGATTCAGTGCAGTGCCGAATCGGCCCGTCGGGTGGTACGAGGGGCGCGGCTTGAGACCGAAGCGGGTGGCAACCTGGTTCGCCTTCAGACGCTCGCAAAGAGCCGCATCCACCTGTCCATATGTCAGGCTCGGCTCGGGAGTCCTGGTCGGGTCCGGCTCGGGATCGCAGCCCGCGAGCAGGAAGACGGTCACCGCGGCGAGCGCCGCCCACCGTCGGAGTATCGGAGAGCACCGTTGCATGGGCGGGCGCATGTCGATGGTCTTGTTCATCGGGCTGCCGGCATATAGAAGTCGCTGCTGTCCGTGCCATCGACCAGCCGGGGCCGGGACGGCACCAACTGCCCGTCCTCGCCGTCCGGCCTGTGGAGGATGGACTTCATCCGGGCGAGGACGTTCTGCACTTCCCTGTCGAGGGCGACATACTGATCACCCGAGTGATTCTCGATAACCGTAAGCGCCCCGGTCAGCGCAAGTAGCAGCTCCTCGGCGGTGCTTCCGGTCAACACATGTTCCTTCATGGCCGCCTCCCCAAGAGCGGCAGCGGCACCGGCCAGCTCGAGTCCCACTTCCCAGCGGTTGTCCGAGGTGAAGACGGGGACGACCGCCGAGGCAAGAACCAGGACGTTCTTGACCGACTTCTCGCTGTCCGCGGCGGCGTGCTGGGACCGGAGCCTCAACTGCTCCAGGAGCGCCTCGCGGGTGTGGTGCACCACGTTCATCAGACTCTGCTGGGTGGCCTCGACGATCGCACGGGCGCTGGCCAGGCTGCCGGCGAACGCGGAGAGCATCCGCCGATGACTTTCCAGCGTGTGCTGGAACGGGTGGTAGAAGTTGGCGGCGAACTCCTGTGCAGCGTCGCCCTTCCAGTCGCCGAGGCTGTACGTCAGCTTGCCGAAGTCATTCGGGACGTGGTCTTCCAGCCGGTGCAGCGCGTCCCGTACCGGCCAGATCATGTCGTCGAGATAGACGGATCCGGCGGGATGGAGCATGGGAGTGACCATCTCCCTGATCGTCGTCAGGTTGGCACCTGCCCATTCCCGGGCCTCCACCTCGTACTTCCTGATCTGCTGCCAGGCCTCGTCCTCGTTCTGGTCCCGCCAGGACAGACCCGGGCCGCCGCCCTCCGGTAACCTCCAGGCCCGTCGGAACGGGGCCGTCCCGGTGAAGTCCACGACGATGTCGGAATGACCGCTGGTCCCGGCGCTGCCCAATCCCTCGCGGATCACCTCCCACAGGCTGCTCGCCACACTGTCCAGGTAGGTGACGACCTGGTCGATGTAGCGCAGTTCGGTCAGATAGGTGCCGATGTCTGTGAGGTTCTTCTCGAGCAGGTAGTGGTTGAAGGGTATGGAGCCGTAGGCCATCGTTGCTCTCCTTGGCGCCGGGTCAGATGCCGAGGCCCGCGCGGCGGGTCGGATCGACCGGCGGCGGATCGCCGATGGCGGGAGGATTCGGCGGGTCGAGGGCGGGACGCTGGTAGTCGGAGGCGTCGTCGCCGCCCAGGAGCCTGGTGAATTCCCTGACCGCCGCCTCGTCCGTGGCCGTGTACCGCTCGGCTGTCAGGACCAGCGCCGCACCGAC
The DNA here is from genome assembly GCF_036422035.1 of Plantactinospora sonchi. NCBI lineage: Bacteria > Bacillati > Actinomycetota > Actinomycetes > Micromonosporales > Micromonosporaceae > Plantactinospora > Plantactinospora sonchi. The sequence continues at coordinate 89,396 of NZ_JAZGQK010000011.1, read as the reverse complement.
CTCCGCCATCCGCAGCGAGGTCTGCCGCAACACCTCGTGCACCTCGTCGCGCAACTCCAGCAGGCTCCGGTGGGCCGCAGTGGGCCCTCGTCCGGGCAGGTTGAACTGCGACTGCATCGGCCCGGTGATCCCGTGTATCCGGGTGGTCTGTTCGGCGTAGTTCCTGGCGAGTTCGGGCAGCAGGTTACGGCCGGCGCGGTAGAGGTCGTAGAGGTTGGCACCGAAGATCTTGCCCGAGCCGACGTTGCCGAGACTGGGATCAGGGCCGCGGTACTCGGGCCGCCAGCCCGGTTCGGTCGCGTCCACCATCTGTCCCCCCCCGAGCGCAGGTGAAACTGCCTCAAGGGTTATACCACGCAGCGCACACACTCCGTCACACCGCGATCTCTCATCTGCCTGTCGGCGTACCGCCCCCCTGGCCCGGAGGGCGGCACGCTATGGGGCCGGTCAGTCGCCGAGTCGGGCGAGCTCCTCGTCCACGATGGACGGGTCGAGCTTGCGGAAGACCGGCTTCGGGGCGGCGAGTGCCCGGCCGGCCTCGACCGGCACCGACTCCCACCGGGCACCGACGGTGTAGTCACCGGTCAGCACCGGGTACGCCGGCCCGCCGTCCAGATCATCGACCTGCACGATCGACGGCATCGGCGCGTGTACGCCCACTCCGCCGAGCAGTTCGTGGATCTTCTGCGCGGAGTGCGGGAGGAACGGGGTGAGCAGCGTGTTGGCGTCGCTGACCACCTGGAGCGCGACGTGCAGGATGGTTCCCATCCGGGGCTTCTCGTCGTCGCTCTTCAGCTTCCACGGCGCCTGGTCGGACAGGTAGCGGTTGGCCTCGGCGACCACCTTCATCGCCTCACCGATCGCCTGCTTCTGCCGGTGCTTCTCGATCAGCCCACCGACCGTGGCGAAGGCCGCCTTCGCGGTGGCGAGCAGTGCCTCGTCCGCCTCGGTGAGCCCGGCCGGGTCGATCGGCGGGATGGCGCCGAAGTTCTTCGCGGCCATCGAGATCGACCGGTTGACCAGATTGCCCCAGCCGGCGACCAGTTCGTCGTTGTTGCGGCGGAGGAACTCCGACCAGGTGAAGTCGGTGTCGTTGCTCTCCGGGCCGGCGACCGCGATGAAGTAGCGCAGCGCGTCGGCGTCGTACCGCTCCAGGAAGTCCCGGACGTAGATCACGACCTGGCGGGAGGAGGAGAACTTCTTGCCCTCCATGGTCAGGAACTCGCTGGAGACCACCTCGGTCGGCAGGTTGAGCCGGCCCAGGTCGCCGGGCTCGCCGCCCCGGTCGCCCTCGCCGTCGTAGCCGAGCAGCAGGGCCGGCCAGATCACCGAGTGGAAGACGATGTTGTCCTTGCCCATGAAGTAGTAGCCGCGGGAGTCCTTGCCCTGGGCGTCCGCCGACCACCAGCGCCGCCACGCCTCCGGGTCGCCGGAGCGCCGGGCCCACTCGATGGAGGCGGAGAGGTAGCCGATCACGGCGTCGAACCAGACGTAGATCCGCTTGTCGGAGCGGTCCCGCCAGCCCTCCAGCGGAATCGGTACGCCCCACTCCAGGTCCCGGGTGATGGCCCGGGGTTGGAGGTCGTCGAGCAGGTTCTTCGAGAAGCGCAGCACGTTCGGTCGCCAACCCTCGCGGCTGTCCAGCCACTTCCCGAGCGCCTGGGCGAAGGCGGGCAGGTCGAGGAAGAAGTGCTCGGTCTCCACGAAGCGTGGCGTCTCACCGTTGATCTTCGACCGGGGGTTGACCAGGTCGACCGGGTCGAGCTGGTTGCCGCAGTTGTCGCACTGGTCGCCCCGGGCGTGCTCGTACCCGCAGATCGGGCAGGTGCCCTCGATGTAGCGGTCGGGCAGGGTCCGGCCGGTCGACGGGGAGATCGCGCCCATGGTGACCTTGGGCACGATGTAGCCGTTGGCGTGCAGCGCCTCGAAGAGTTCCTGCACCACCGCGTAGTGGTTGCGGGTGGTGGTGCGGGTGAAGAGGTCGTAGGAGAGCCCCAGCCCGTGCAGGTCCTCGACGATCACCCGGTTGTAGCGGTCGGCCAGTTCCCGGGGGGTGACCCCCTCCTTGTCGGCCTGCACCTGGATCGGGGTGCCGTGCTCGTCGGTGCCGGAGACCATGAGTACGTCGTGCCCGGCCATCCGCATGTACCGGCTGAACACGTCGGAGGGAACCCCGAAGCCGGAGACGTGGCCGATGTGGCGCGGGCCGTTGGCGTAGGGCCAGGCGACCGCCGCGAGAACGTGACTCATGAAGAGCAAGCGTAGTGACCTCCGCCGGGCCGCCGCGAACCAAGTCGCCGGCACGGTGCCGCGCCGGGGCGTACGGGTACCGCCGCGTCCGGTGCCGGTCGGGAGGAAGTGGCAGATTTCTGACTGAACCACTCCCGACACGCCCCGTGCGCTTTCGCATTCGGAGCGTAGTTCCGGTGTCCAATGGATTGGTGACGGGCAGCTCAGGTGGGCGGCAACCAGCCGAGACACCCCCACCGACAGCCGACCTGGACGGAGTCGCCGACCCGGCGCCACGGTCCGGGCCGGCGACGTCGTCGTCCGGGGAACCGGCCAAGGCCGAACCGGGCCCCGCGCCGTCGCCACGCACCCCGTCCACCGGCCCGCCGGAGGGCGCGGCGGACCCCGAGCCCGGGGACGCCCGCCGCCCCGACGCCGTCCGGGAGTACGAGGCGGCGCCGACCGCCCCGTTCGGGGGCGCCTCGCCGTCCGTCGGCTCGCCCTGGTCGACCGCCCCCGGCACCCTGCCCAACCCGTCGCCGATCGAACCGACCACCGGCGCCCCGCTCGCCATGCTGCCGCAGCGGGCGCCCCGGGCCGGCGGCGTACCACGGAATCCGACGGCCTGGGGCGAGACGCCGACCTCCGCCATCCCGACCGCCCGCACCGGTTCCACCCGCGCCGAGTCCCCGGCCGACGAGGAGGACGACAACGACTTCTGGCTGCCGATCGAGGAGGTGCACTGGGACGGCAGACCGGTGGAGCCGACGCCCCGGACCTGGTACGGCCGACCGAAGAAGCCACCGGCCGAGGCCGGCGCGCCCCGGTCGCCACGGCCGCCCAAGCCACCGCCGAACCCGGTGCTCGGACTCGCCGGAGTGATCCTCTTCTCCCTGGTCGCCAGCTTCTTCGCCTGGGTCAGCGCGGAGCCGTGGTGGCTCGCGATCGGCCACGGCGAACAGGGCACGGTGATCGTGGAGAGCTGCCGGGGCCGGGGGCTCGGCCAGCACTGCCGGGGTGAGTTCGTCGCCGCCGACGGCCGACTCGTCGCCCGGGACGTCCGACTGGTGGGGATGGCGGGCGACCCCGGAAACGTCGGCCTCGAATTCCCGGCCCGGATCGTCGACGGGCGGAGCACCCAGGCGTACGTCGGCTCCGGCACCGGCCTGCTGCACCTGCACTGGTCGCTGGGGCTCGGGGTGGTGCTGATCTGCACCGCCGCGGTCGGCTGGTGCACCGGCGCGCTCCGACTGGCCGAACGCGGCCACCGGCACCGGGCCGCCCTGGTCAGTTACGCCGGACCGGTGCTGCTCACCGCCGGCTTCCTGATCGCCGCCTACTGAACCCGGCTCCCTGATCGCCGCCTACTGAGCCGTGGACCCGGCGCCGGTTGCCGAACCGTCGGCTACCGGGTGGCGGCGGGCGGGTGGACGGCGGCGTACACGTGCCGGCGACGTAGGCCGTACTCGGTGGCGACGGCGGTGATGGCGTCGCGCCGGGACGTACCGGTGGCCTCCAGGTCGGCGACCGCGGCCCGCAGGTCCGCGTCGGCCGGGACCTCCGCGGTGGTCGCCGGGGCACCCGCCACCACCAGGGTGATCTCGCCACGCGGCTCGCCGGCGACGGCCCAGGCCGCCAACTCGCCGAGCGGGCGGCGCAGCACCTCCTCGTACGTCTTGGTCAACTCCCGGCAGAGCGCGGCCGGCCGCTCCGCGCCGAACGTCGCGGCCAGGTCGGCGAGGGCGTCCGCCACCCGGTGCGGCGCCTCGAAGAAGACCAGGGTGCGCTCCTCGGCGGCCAGCGCCCGGAGCCGCGACCGGCGGCCGCCGCCGGAGCGGGGCAGGAAGCCCTCGAAGCAGAACCGGTCGGTGGGCAGGCCGGAGAGGGCGAGCGCGGTGGTGACGGCGCTCGGTCCGGGCGCCACGGTGACCGGGACGCCCGCGTCCAGCGCGGCCCGGACCAGTCGGTAGCCGGGGTCGGAGACGCTCGGCATCCCGGCGTCGGTGACCAGCGCCACCAGCGCGCCGCCGAGGACCGCCTCGACAAGCTCCGGAGTACGCCGTTCCTCGTTGCCCTCGAAGTACGAGACGATCCGGCCGCCGATGCTGATGTCGAGGTCACGCGCCAGCCGGATGAGCCGGCGGGTGTCCTCGGCGGCCACCACGTCGGCCCGGGCGAGGGTGTCCCGCAGCCGGGCCGAGGCGTCACCGGGGTTGCCGAGAGGCGCCCCGAGCAGGATCAGCCGCCCACCATCGGGCAAATTTCCCACGAACCGACTCCTTCATCGATACATGTCATCGCACATGACGAGCGTCGTGCCCCAATTCACACCATGGCAGCCTACGATCACTGGGTGACTCTGGCGTCGACAGCGCAGACGGGGATCCCGGGGCAGGCCGGGACGGCAGCGGCCCCGGTGGTCGAGGTGACCCCGCTCGACCCGGGTGGCGGGCCGGCGACGAGTGCCCGCCCCGCCCGCCCGCTCCCCGGGGTGCCCGCGATCATCCGGCGCCGGTTGGCGCCGCTGGAGACCCGGCTCGACCCGTGGTCCTGGCTGGCCACCGGGGTGGTCGTGCTGATCGCCGGCATCCTGCGGCTGGTCGGGCTGAGCGAGCCCAAGGGCAAGATCTTCGACGAGATCTACTACGCCACCGAGGCACACGAGCTGCTCCAGCGCGGCATCGAGTGGGACGAGCAGACCAACAGCGCCGCATACGTCGTACACCCGCCGCTCGGCAAGTGGATGATCGGGCTCGGCGAGCAGATCTGGGGCTACAACGAGCTCGGCTGGCGGTTCGCGGCGGCGATCGTCGGCACCCTGTCCGTACTGCTGCTGGTGCGGATCGCCCGGCGGATGTTCCGGTCGACCGTGCTCGGCTGCACCGCCGGGCTGCTGCTCGCGTTGGACGGCTACCACCTGGTGCTGTCCCGGACCGCGCTGCTCGACATCTTCCTCAGCTTCTTCATCCTGGCCGCCTTCGGCGCTCTGGTGCTGGACCGGGACGCCCGGCGCGGGCGCTGGCTGCGCGCCATCGAGTCCGGGCTCGACCCGAGCCGGCCCGGGCGGGCCAACCGGCCCGCGTTCCGGTTCGCCGACTCGATCCCGTGGTGGCGGCTGCTCGCCGGGGTCCTGCTCGGCTGCGCGATCGGGGTGAAGTGGAGCGGGCTCTACTTCGTGCCGGCGTTCGCCCTGCTGGTGATCTTCTGGGAGGTCGGCGCCCGCCGCTCCGCCGGGGTACGCCGACCCTGGCGGGACACCTTCCTCGACGAGAGTGGCTGGCTGGTCCTGGCCGGGGTGCTGATGGCCGGCGCCTACCTGGCCACCTGGTCCGGCTGGTTCGTCAGCGACAACGGCTACTTCCGGAACTGGCTCGCCGAGACCGGCCAGTCCAGCCCGCCGATCCTCGGCGACCTGATGAACCTGGCCCACTACCACAAGGAAGCGTTCAAGTTCCACGCCCAGCTCGACGACACCCACGTCTACCAGTCCTGGCCCTGGCAGTGGCTGCTGCTCGGCCGTCCGGTCGCCTTCCACTGGTCCGACCAGGGCGCCTGCGGCGCGGCGAGCTGCGCCTCCGAGATCCTGCTGCTGGGCACCCCGCTGCTCTGGTGGTCGTTCCTGCCGGCGCTCGCCGCGACCCTCTGGCTCGGGTTCGCCCGCCGGGACTGGCGGGCCGGGGCGATCCTGCTGATCGTGGCTGCCGGCTGGCTGCCCTGGTTCTACTTCGCGCTGGACAACCGGACGATGTTCTCGTTCTACCTCGCCCCGATCGTGCCGTTCCTGGTCCTCGCGGTGACCTACGTGCTGGGGGCGATCATCGGACCGGCCCGGGCCCCGGTGGCCGCCGGTCGCGCGTCGGCCGGGGCGGCGGAGGGTGATCAGGCCGCCGGGCCGGACCCCGGCGCCGACGACAACGGGCGGGCGGGCGACCGGCGCATGATCGGCGCGATCGTCGCCGGGACGTACGTCCTGCTGGTCGCGATCTGCTTCGCGTACTTCTATCCGATCTTCGTCGGGCAGGTCATCCCGTACGCGGAGTGGTCCGCCCGGATGTGGCTCGGCAACCGCTGGATCTGAGCCCCGGCGGCGGGGACGCGGCGGACCGTTGGTGAGTGGCGGGAGGCGGCGACGGCACAGGTCCACGGGACCGGGAGGTGCCGCTCGCCGAACCGCCGGGCGCTGTTCACAGCGGACCGCCGTGAGCTGGGCGGAAGGGGCCCGGAAAGCAGGGCGCGCCCCGATCGCCTGCCACGGGGGAAGCGGGCGATTGGGGCGCGCACCAAGGAGCTTAACCACCATGGATCACCCGCACAACGGGTGGTGTTAAGTCAGATTTCCGACGGACGCACCGCCTACCGTATGGGATATATGGGGCGCACTGCCCGGACGGGCATCAGCCCCCCGGGCCACCGGAGCGCCGGTCACCGACCTCCCCGCGTACCGCCCCGTTCGGCCTCACATTTCCGGGCCCGGTCCGACGGATCGTCGGCATGGTTACAAATCTGTTGCCGTCACCGCTGATCGATATGCCCGTTTGACGGCGTAGAACGGGCGGTGAGCCGCCGCCATCGGTGCCGGTGACCTCTCCCCGCGTTGCCCGCGGACGCCCCACACCACCTACCCGCGGGACCTTCCCCCTCGCAACCCGGAGGAGAGCCCATGTCCGATCTGGTCGAGCGGGTGGTCCCCCCACCCGTACCACCCGCACCCTCGCCGGCGCAGCGGCCGGCACCGCAGGACCGCCGTCGGGCGCGCCAGCTCCCGGTCGAACCGGAGTGGTACAAGCGAGCGGTCTTCTACGAGATGTTCGTGCAGTCGTGTTACGACGCCAGCGGAGACGGCCACGGCGACCTGCCGGGCCTCACCTCCAAACTGGACTACCTGAAGTGGCTCGGCGTCGACTGCCTCTGGCTGCCCCCGTTCTACGACTCACCGCGCCGCGACGGCGGCTACGACATCCGCGACTACCTGCGGATCTCCACCGAGTACGGGTCGCTGGACGACTTCGTCACGCTGGTCGACGAGGCACACGCCCGGGGCATCCGCGTGATCACCGACCTCGTGCTGAACCACACCTCGGACGCCCACGAGTGGTTCCAGCGCTCCCGGCAGGACCCGACCGGTCCGTACGGCGACTTCTACGTCTGGCGCGACACCGACACCGGGTACGCCGACGTGCCGATCGTCTTCTGCGACACCGAACCGTCCAACTGGACCTTCGACCCGGTCCGTCAGCAGTTCTACTGGCACCGGTTCTTCGCCCACCAGCCCGACCTGAACTACGACAACCCGGCGGTCCAGGAGACCATGCTCGACGTCGTACGGTTCTGGCTGGAGCTGGGGATCGACGGCTTCCGCCTGGACGCGATCACCTACCTGTACGAACGTGAGGGCACCGACTGCGCGAACCTGCCGGAGACGCACGCCTACCTGAAGCGGCTGCGCAAGATGGTCGACGACGAGTACCCGGGGCGGGTGCTGCTCGCCGAGGCGAACCTGTGGCCGACCGAGCTGGTCGACTACTACGGCGACCCGGGCGTCGGCGGCGACGAGTGCCACATGGCGTTCCATTTCCCGGTGATGCCCCGGATCTTCATGGCGGTCCGCCGCGAGTCCCGGTACCCGATCTCGGAGATCATCGCCCAGACCCCGCAGATCCCGGCCGGCTGCCAGTGGGGCACCTTCCTGCGCAACCACGACGAGCTGACCCTGGAGATGGTCACCGACGAGGAACGCGACTACCTCTACAACGAGTACGCCAAGGACCCCCGGATGCGGGTGAACGTCGGTATCCGCCGTCGGCTGGCACCGCTGGTGAACAACGACCGGAACCAGATCGAGCTGTTCACCTCGCTGCTGCTGTCGCTGCCCGGGTCACCGGTGCTCTACTACGGCGACGAGATCGGGATGGGGGACAACGTCTGGCTCGGCGACCGCAACAGCGTCCGTACCCCGATGCAGTGGTCCCCGGACCGCAACGGCGGCTTCTCCAAGGCCGACCCCGGCGCGCTCTACCTGCCGGTCAACCAGGGGCCGGTGTACGGCTACCAGGCGGTCAACGTGGAACGGCAGATGGAGCAGCCGGCGTCCCTGCTGCAGTGGACCCGACAGATGATCGAGGTACGGAAGCGGCACCCCGCGTTGGCGCTCGGCTCGTTCCGTGACCTCGGCGGAAAGAACCCGGCCGTGCTGGCGTTCCTGCGTGAGTACGACGGCACCGGCGAGGAACGGGACGGCGCCGAGGTGGTGCTCTGCGTACACAACCTGTCCGCCCGCCCCCAGCCCGGGCAGATCGCGCTGGGCAGCCGGTTCATCGGCCACCAACCGGTGGAACTGACCGGCCAGACCTCGTTCCCGCCGGTCAGCGCCCGGCCGTACCAGCTCACCCTGCCCGGCTACGGCTCGTTCTGGTTCCGGCTGACCGCGAAGGTCCCGAAGGCACCGAGGCCGCGCGGCAGCGCGGAGTCGCGGCGACGTCGGGCCCACGACACCGGCCTGCTCCCCACCGGCTGACGCACCCGCCCCGGCTCCCGACGAACCCCCGGGTGGATGTGCCCGCCTCCTGTGCGGCGGTACCACCCGGGGCAGGTCCGCGCCCTGCCCGCCGCCCTTCTCGCGGGAACCCGCCGTCGGCCGGACCCGGTACGCTGCCGCCGGCGGCGTACGGGAGGCGGGTTCGATCGATGACCGGTGGCAGGGGACGGGCAGCGGTCAACGCCGAGCAGGTGCCCGAGAGCTGGGCGGCGATCGAGGAGTGGCTCGGCGCGCACGCGTCCGGGACGTACGCGTCGCTGCGGCCACCGGCCGACCCGGCGGCGGTCGAGGCGGCCCAGCGGACGATCGGGGTGACCTTCCCGGACGCCCTGCTCGCCTCACTGGCCCGACACGACGGGACCGACGACGGGCCGGACGCGTTCACCCTCGCCGGGAGGTACCAACTGATGCGGGTGGAGGAGATACCCGACCGGTGGCGGATGACGACCGACGCCCTCGACCTGTCCAGCGACGCCGACGCGGAACGGGAGGACGAGGACAACGGGCTGCTCGGCTGGTACTGGCATCCGCGATGGGTGCCGTTCGGCAAGACCAACTCGGTGGACATGCTGGTGGTGGACTGCCGACCCGGTGAGTCGTACGGGGCGGTCGGCATCCATCTGAAGGGCGACGGCACCCACTTCGGAGACTGGGCCTCGGTGGCCGACCTGTTGGCGGACATCGCCGACGGACTGCACCGGGACCGACCGGTCCGGCACTGGCATCCGGCGACCGACGGCGTACGGCTGCACTGGGAACTGGTCCGGGAGCAGCATCCGGCTCCTCGCTCCCTGCTCGACCTGGCCGCCGAGGCGCGTGAGTCCGGAACTCCCGCCCCACCGACGGTACGGCCGGCGATGCGTCGCCTGCAGCACCTGTTCCCGCCGGCTGCCGAGGCCGGCCGGTTCGGTGGGTACGACCATTTCGGGCTCACCTTCGTCGCGGACGTCGACGAGGCCGAGCTGCTGCGTCGGTTCGGCGCCGACCCGTCCGACGCCGCGCCCCGGAGCCGGGAGCAGGCCCGGGAACTGCGGGACTCCTGGATCGGAGGATTCCTTCCGGTGCTCCGGGTCGGCCGGGTCGACGGCTGGGCGTTCGCCGTCGAGGAGCAGCACGCCCCCGAGGGCGTACGGCCGGAGGTGCTGCGCCGGCTCTCCGCCGGCACCCGGGCGGTGGCGCTGTGGCACAGCGGCAACAGCACCCGGTTCACCCTGGTCGCGGACGGCACGGTGGTCACCGGGTACGACACCCTCCGGCCGGAACGCCGCCACGGCCGTGAACCGGACCTGTTCCTGTCGGCGCTGCGGGACGCCGGACTGGTGCCCCTGGACACCTCCCGCTACCCGGACGAGGACGTCCCGGCCGTGCTGGAGGTGCTCCAGGCCGAACTCGGCATCGAGTTCGACGGTGACCTGCTCCGCCCGGCGCTGTCCAGCGCCCAGTTCCTGCCGGCACTGCCCGGGCCGCCCAGCGGCGGTGCCTTCCCGGCCCAGGCCGAGCCGACCGTGCTGGCCCGGTTGACCCACGCCGACGAGGCGCGGCTGCGGGCCGCCCTGCTCGCCCAGGCGCGCCGCCTCGCCGCCGAGACCGGCCTCGACGGCTACCCGGAGCTGGTCGAGGCCCTGGACCGGGCGGCCGCCGGTGAGCACCTTCCCTCGGGGGTCGACGACAACTCGCCACTCGGGCTGCGGGTCCGTCGGATCGCCGCCGAGGCACACGCCGCGTACGCCACGATGCGGGTCGACGCGGAGGGTCCGCGGTACACCGAGGCGGAACGACGGGCGTGGCTGCGGCGACGCCAGGCGGCCGAGGCGATCGTCGGCCTGTTCGGGCCGGCGCCGCTGCGGATCTCCGGCACGCACCTGTTGCAGAGCCGCCTGCATCCGGCCTGGCGGGAGCAGTTCATCGCCGACCTCGGCCCGGTGGACGTACCGGACGGCGCGGTCGAGGACCTGATCGCGGCGGAGCGGCGGGCGCCCGGACCGGCGCCGGACCTGGTACTGGTCGTGCGGCGTCCGCACCGGCGGCGACCGTCACCGGCCCCGGCGCCGCGGCCGGTGATCGGGACGGACGGAAAGGTGCACCTGTCCGGGGAGTGGCCCGCCTGACCGGGACCATCCTCGGCAGGTGGTGACCGGGCTCGGAATCGTCTCCCGCCACACCCCGGGGCCCGGCTCCCCGCACGGTGCTGTCGCCACCCTTCCACCGCACACGACGGCGGACCGGGCGGACGACCACACCATGGTTCGCATGTGCGGAAATCGCCGGGGTCGATCAGAATGGCGGCGCCCGAACCGGACCACCACTGGCGAGAGGTGCAGGCGTTGACAGCTGGACAGGTACGCCCGAACGAGACGACGGTGCCGCTGCTGCCCTGTGTGTCGGCGGAACGGACCCTGGAGTTCTATCAGGCGCTCGGTTTCACGGTCACCTGGAAACAGACCCGGCCGTACCTGTATCTCGCGTTCCGGTGGAGCGGTTTCGAGTTGCATTTCGGCGACGCGCCGAAAGAGCTGGATCCGGCTGGAGAACACTCGAACGGCTGCCTGGTCATGGTCGACTCGGTCGCGCCGTACCACGCCGCGCTGACCGCTGCGATGCGTCAGGCGTACGGCAGGGTCCTGGTCAAGGGACAGCCCCGGCTGACCCGTTACCGGCCGGGTGCGACCCGGTTCACCCTGGTCGACCCGTCGGGCAACTCGATCGTTTTCATCCAGCGGGACGAGCCGGAGGAACTCGAGTACGGCGGTGCGAAACAGTTGGTGGGCATCGCCAGGGCGCTCGACAACGCCCGGATCTTCCGCGAGTTCAAGGAGGACGACCGGGCGGCGGTCCGGACTCTCCGCTCCGCGCTGCGTCGCCACGGTGACCAGGCGCCGGCCGTGGAGCGGGCGTTGGCGTACGCGACGCTGGTCGAGCTCGCGGTGGCGTTGGAGGAGCCGGAGCAGGCGGCGGAGTGGTCCACGGCGCTGCGGGCGATCGAGCTGACCGAGGAGGAGCGGCGGCGGGTCGACCACGAGGTGGCGAACGCGACGAATCTGCGCCGCTGGCTCGCCGCCGACCCGCCGGATCAGCAGGGTTGACCGCGCCGCCGGGCCGGGCCGTGATCTGGTCGCCGGCCGGACAGGTGTCGCCGGGTCCACGAGGGCGAGGAACCGCTCAGGCCGCCGAGGTCGTCGCCGCGTCCCGGACCGCCGCCCCGACGGTGGCGCCGTGCACGGCCGCGACGTCCAGCAGCGCGGACAGTTCACCCACCCGGGCGTCGTCGCCCAGGTCGCGGAAGATGTCCCGGGCCTCGGTCAGGGCCGACCGGGCGGCGCTCGCGTCCGTGCCGAGGTGGGCCCGCCCCAGGTTGGTCAGCGCCGCGGCCTGGAAGGAGAGCCAACCCCGGGTACGCCAGATCGCCACCGACTCCTCCAGGTGGGCGACCGCCCGCGCCGGGCGCCCCTCGACGAGTTCGATCTCACCCCGCAGGCCGAGGGCCTCGGCGACGTGGTGCCGCATGCTGTGCCGCCGGCCGATCGCGAGGGACGCCTCGGCCGCCGACCGGGCACGCCGGTCTCCGCGCACCAGGTACAACCGGGCCAACGCGAGCAGGGTCAACGCCTCCGTGTAGGTGTCCCGATGGGTACGACAGATCGCCAGCGACCTGTCCAGGGCCTGCTGACTCGCCTGGTACTCGCCGAGTTCACGCTGGCCGATCCCGACGAACTGCAGCACGGTCGCCTCGCACCGGGGATTGCCCAGCGCCCGGGCCTGCCGCAGCGCGCCGGACAGGTGCCGGACACCGGTGCCGAAGTCACGCCGCTCGGCGTGCGCCATCGCCAGGGCGAGATGGGCGCGGACCTGCCCGCCGGGGTGTGCCGAATCCTCCGCCCACCGCAGCGCCAACCTGGCCGACTCGACCGCACCGACCTGGTCCCCCATCGCCGCCCGGGCCCACGCGTGCAGCACCGAGGCGTCGGACATGCCGGCGCGGTGACCCAACCGGGTGAACATCTCCAGGAGCCGGGACGCCTCCCGGTGCAGGACGGCGGTCGCCGCCGCACCGTCCTGCCCCTCCATCGCCCAGGTGCTGACGTCGATCAGGCCCCGGAGCATCACCGCCTCGCCGAGCAGGTTGCCCCGCTCCCGGCAGAGCGTCATCACCTCGGTGTTCGTCGCAGCCCAGTCGGCGTACATGCCCCGGACGTCGAAGTACTTCTCCAGGCATCCGGCGAGGCCGAAGGCCGCCTCGTCCAGATCCAGGCGACAGGCCTGCCGGATCAACGCGAGCAGCACCGCCCGTTCGGCCTCGAACCACCGGGTCGGGTCGGCTCGCAGGGCATACAGCTCCGACCAGTCGACGCCGGGCCGGGGCAGCGCACCGTGGATCGGGGCGTAGCAGGGACCCGGCACCCCGGACGCCATTTCCTCCGCCACGGCCAGCCAACCCCCGAGGCCCCGCAGCAGTACGTCACCCGGACGGTCGGTGAGCCGGTGCGTCTCGGCCTCCCGCCGCCCGAACAGCCGTACCAGGTCGTGGAACCGGTACCGGAGCTGCCCGGCCGGGTCCGGGCCGGCGATCGTCAGCAGTTGGGCGTCGACCAGCGCCTCCAGCTGGTCCGTCACCTCGTCGACCGAACATCCCACCAGCAGCGCCGCCATCCAGGACGGGAAGTCGGGTGCGTCGAAGAGGCTCAGCCGCCGGAACAGCCGACGGCTCTGCTCGTCCAGCCCGTGGTAGCTCAGCCCGATCGACGCCCGTACCGCGAGGTCGCCGGTGGCCAGCCGGTCCAGCCGGCGACGCTCGTCGCCGAGCAGTGCCGCCAGCCGGGCGATCGGCCAGCCGGGACGGCCGGCCAGCCGTCCGCCGGCGATCCGTACCGCCAGCGGCAGGTGCCCGCAGAGCCGGGCGATTCCGGTCGCCTGGGCCGGCTCACCGGCGACCCGGCCGGGCCCGATGATCCGGGCCAGCATCGCGACCGCCTCGTCGTCGGTCAGCACCGCCAGGTCGACCCGGAGCCCGCTCGGCAGGCTGGTCAGCGGTGTCCGACTGGTGACCAGGACCGCGCAGGAGGCGGTACCGGGCAGCAGTGGCCTGACCTGCTCCACCGACGCGGCGTTGTCGAGCAGCACCAGTACCCGTCGACCGGCCAGCCGGGTGCGGTACAGCTCGGTCCGCTCCACCGGGTCCGCCGGTACGGCCCGCCCCGGTACGCCGACGGCGCGCAGGAACCGGGCGAGCACCTCGGCGGGGTCCAGCGGTGCCGCCTCCGCGCCTCGGAGGTTGACGTAGAGCTGACCGTCCGGGAACTCGTTCCGTACCTGCTGCCCCACGTGTACGGCGAGGGTCGTCTTGCCGGCGCCGCCCATGCCGGAGATGGCGCCGACGGTCAACGCCGTCCGTTGCCCGCTGTCGCTGTCGGTCAGCAGCTCACGCAGGGCGGACACCGGCGACAGCCGTCCGGTGAAGTCCGGGATGTCGGGGGGCAGCATCGCCGGGACCACCCAGTCGTCACCGGGCCCGACCGGTGCGGTCGATCCCGGCCCGGTCGCTCCGTGGAGCGCCGGCTCGGTCGGCCCGTCGGGTCCCGAACCGGTCGGCCGGGTCGGTCCCGGTGTCTCGGCCGCCGGCCCGTTACCCACCGATCGGTCGTCCGCTGATCGGTTTTGCGCTGATCGGTTCTCCGCTGACCCGGGCGCCGTCGGTCCGGAGACGGCGGGGCCCTGCGTCGTCGGCCCGTGGCCGACCGGGAGGTGGGTCCTGCCTTCCCGACCGGGAGGTACGTCGAGCAGCCCGCCCGCCACCGCGTCCCGGACCTGGACCCAGCGCCCCACGGACGACTCGTCCAGGCCACAGACCTGGCCGAAGATCGCGACCACCTCACGGCGCGGCAGGCTCGACCGGCCCAGAACCGACGCGAAGGTACTCGCCGGCAGGGTGCTGCCCAGTGCGTGCGCCCGTGCCGCGATCTGCCGGTACGTCAGCCCCGACCAGAGCCGGAGCCGCCGGAGCCCGGCGACAAACTCGAGTGCGGTGGTGATGCCGTCCGGTCGTGGCGGACTGATGCCGACCTGGGACACGTCTCCTCCCTCGCCGAACCTCCTCGGTCGTCTCGCCGATCCGGTAGGCCGGGCCCCGCCGGGCCGCACGCACCGCCGGTCGCTCTCGATACGCCCGCAACCTCTTGATACCGAGCGCATCCGAGGAAGGGAAGGAAAACTACACGGGCACTTCCGCCCGGACCGCGCTTCTGACAGCCTGACATCCACTGTCACCTATACGCCAGGAGCGTCCATGTCGCTGCGCCGCCGTACGGCCCACGTCCTCGCCGCCGCCACCATCCCCCTGGTCACCGCCCTGACGGTCAGCCTGGTCGCCGCCCCCGCGCAGGCCGCCGCCACCACCTACACCGCGCTCGGCGACTCGTACGCCTCCGGCACCGGAACCCGGGAGTACTACTCGGACAGTGGCTCGTGCCAGCGGTCCCGGCACTCATACCCGGTCCTCACCGCGGCCCGGCTCGGCGCCACCCTCACCTTCCCGGCCTGCGCCGGGGCGACGGTCTCCGGTGTCCTGAACAATCAGCTCGGCAGCCTGAGTTCGGCGACGAACCACGTCACGGTCACGGTCGGCGGCAACGACATCGGCTGGTCGTCGGTGATCGTGCAGTGTGCGCTCCCCTGGCCGACCACCTGCTGGTCCCAGATCGACAGTGCGGAGAACCAGATCCGCAACACCCTGCCGGGCCGGTTGGACCAGCTCTACTCCCGGATCCGGACCCTGGCGCCGAACGCCCGGGTCGTGGTGGTCGGCTACCCGAGGCTGTTCAACGGCGAGGAGTGCAACATCATCGCCCGGATCTCCCCCGGCGAACAGACCGAACTGAACGCCGCCGCGGATCTGCTCGCGACGACTATCCGGGCCCGGGCCACCGCGCACGGCTTCACCTTCGTCGACGCCCGAGGCCCGTTCACCGGCCACGCGGTCTGCGACGACGTGGAATGGCTCAACGGCACCTCGAACCCGATCGGCGAGTCGTACCACCCGAACCGGGCCGGGCACGTCGGCTACACCGGCGTGGTGGAACCCGCCCTGCGTACCGCCGCCGCTGCCGCCACCGAAAGGTCCTGACCGGACGATCGCCACGCGGGGTCGGCGACCCCGCGTGGCACCGGCCGGGATCGGGCCGGCGACGGCAGACGTCGCGTCCCCGGGAGGACGGTCGGGATGAGCGTCCAGTATGGACATCACCGCTCTGAGTGGGAAATGTCACCCAGAAATCCATGACCCCGGATCTTGGTTATACGGTCCGTTTCGGTATGGTGATCCATCAGTGGCGGCCGGACCCGCAGCACCGTTGCGGCCACACGGAGACTGGACGTGCGAGCCGGAGGGAGCGAGGCCGGTAACCGATGCCAGGTTCAGCCCGGGGCTGGCGTGACGTAGACGCCGCGGCCCTGGTGACCTTGCAGGACGCCGCGTTCCTGTAGCCGGGCGAGCGCCTGCCGCACCGTGGGTGCGGAGCAGCGGTACCGCTCGGTCAATTGGCTGATGGACGGCAACTGGTCGCCCGGTCGAAGTTCACCTTTTTCGATCTTGTCTTCGATTTCCCGCATGATCCTGCGGTAGACGGGCACGACAGGTACAGGCATGGTGCTCCCCTTGCGTAGGCAAGCACATCTGATCATGGCCTGACCTGGCTTTACAAGCCTACCTAGTAAGCGGCGTTGACTTGGATTGCTTGGCAATCTAGGTTCTTGGCGAGGCACGGGGGCCTTCCTTGCGTAGGCACCAAGGCCGCCCCCCACAGACGCCTCCCTCCCTGCCCCCGTGGTGCCCGACAGCCCGCGACTGCCATCCGCCGGAGGAGTCGGAGCCACGGCGGCAGGGAGGCTTTTCGCGACAGGAAGGCTCCTCGTTTCCCCCGCAACACCTCCATGTCCGTCCCACGTCATGCGCAACTTGGCTTACCAAGCTTTCCAAGTTTTCCAAGTGAGGATAACTATGCCCACACCGACGATCACTCGGCGCAGCCTTCTGCTCGGTACCGCCGCAGCCACCGCCACGGCGCTGACGGCGTGCGACAGCGAAGGAGGTGGCGACGAGGCCGGTAAAGCAGCGACGGAGAAGGTCACCATCCTGACCGGAGCCGGCTTCCAGGGCCGGGAGGCGCCGATCTTCGTCGCCCGTCAGAAGGGCTGGTTCGCCGAGGCGGGCCTCGACGTCCAGGTGCTCCCGGGCAAGGGCACCACGGAAAACCTGAAGAATCTGGCCGGCGGTCAGGCCACCTTCGCCACCCTCGACGTCAGCGGCGCGATCATCGAGTACACCCGACCTGGCGGGATCCGGAACTTCACCCTGACCTCGGTGCTGCACCAGCGGAATCTCGCGTGCTTCGTCGCGCTCGAACGAAGCGGCATCAAGACGCCGAGCGACCTCGCCGGCAAGACGATCTCCTACATCCCCGGCGGCATCAACCAGCTCCTCTTCCCCACGTACGCGAAGCTCGCCAACTTCGACGCCTCGAAGATCAAGTGGGTCAACGCCGCTCCGCCACAGCACCCGGCCCTCCTGATCGAACGGAAGGTCGACGCGATCAGCCAGTTCGTGCCCGCTGTCGAGTCGGTCCAGGCGCTCGCCCGGCAGCCCCTCGTCACCCTGCCGTTCACCGACTACCTCACCGACCTGCACGGCTCCGCCGTCGGGGTGAGCGCTGACACCGCACGGAACAAGCCCGACGTCGTACGCCGGTTCAACACCGCCCTCCTGCGCGGGCTGGCCTACTCGATCGAACACCCCGACGAGTCCGGCCAGATCTACGCCAGCCAGAAGGAGACGCAGGGCCAAAAGGTCGAATCCGCGGTCGCCGAGCTCAAGGGCATGGCCGGCTACGTCCAGGGCATCGCCAGCACCCCCGTCGGACAGTTCGACCTGGGCCGCATCGCCCGCAACATCGCCATCCTGCAGGGCGCGGGCGCGATCCCGACCAGCATCCAGCCCACCGACATCGTCTCGCCCGACCTCATCGGGTAGAGACCCGACGACGTCATGGCACTTCACGGGGATCGCCCCACCGTCGGCCACCGCCGCATACCACTGTCCGTCGTCGTACCGCCCGTACTGGGCGTCGCCGGATTCGTCGCGGCCTGGTGGGCGGCGGTGGTGGCCCTGCAGATCCCGTCCTACATCGTCCCGGCCCCGCCGGCGGTGTTTTCCGTGTTCACCCGGATGCCCGGCTACCTTCTGGAGAACGCGTGGGTCACCCTCGGCGAGGCCCTCGCCGGATTCGGCCTCGCCATCGTCACCGCGGTCCTGGTCGGCGCGACCCTCGCCGCGTCCCGCAACGTCGAACGCGCGCTCTATCCGATGCTGCTGATGCTCAGCGCCATCCCGAAACCGGCGCTGGCGCCGCTGCTGGCCACGATCGGTGGCTTCGGCCAGGGTCCGAAGATCGTCCTCGTCTGGCTGATGTGCTTCTTTCCGGTCACGCTGGCGACCTCGACCGGGTTGACCTCCACCCCGACCGACCTCGCCGAACTCGCCCGCACCCTCAACGCGTCACGCTGGACGACGTTCGTCAAGATCCGACTGCCCTCGGCGCTGCCGCACATCTTCGTCGGCCTCAAGACCGCGCTGCCGCTCGCCGTCATCGGTGCCGTGGTCGCCGAACTGTTCAACGCCCTGGCCGGGCTCGGCTTCGTGATCCAGAACGCCGGCACCGACGCGGCCCAGGCGTTCGCGGCGGTGGCACTGCTCGGCGTCATCAGCCTCAGCCTGTTCTACCTCCTGGGCACGGTCGAACGCCGGGTCGCGCCCTGGATCCGTCACACCACCGCCTGACATCCCCCAAGGAGAGATCGTGACGACGACGTACGTCTTCGAGGACGCCGAGACCGAGGCGGACGCCATGCTCCGCCACCTGGCCGGCATGTACGACCCGTTCAGCACCCGGCGGCTCGCCTCGGCCGGGATCGCCCGGGACGCCCGCGCCCTGGTCATCGCCGTCGGAGCCAGCAGCATCGCGAGCACCATCGCCGACCTCGCGCCCGACGGAGAGGTGATCGCCACCGACATCGACCCGCAGCACAGTCCCGCCGACCCCCGGGTGGAACTGCGGCAGCACGACATCGTCACCGACCCGCTGCCCGGCACCTTCGACCTCATCCACGTACGACTGCTGCTGGGACACCTGCCGCAGCGGCTCACCGTGCTGGGCAAGCTCGCCGAGGCGGTACGCCCGGGTGGCGTACTGCTGGTGGAGGAGTTCGAGGGCAGCTGGAGCAGCAGTGTGCTCGCCGCGCCCGACCCCGACGAGGCGGACCGGCTCTTCGGCGCGTACCACGACGCCTTCCAGGCGGCGCTGCGTGGCTCCGGCAACGACCTGACCTGGAGCCGGCGGGTGCACGGCGCGCTGCTCGACCTCGGCCTGGAGGCGGAAACCGAGGGTTTCACCAGCACCTGGGCCGGCGGTACGCACGGCTGTCTGCTGCCCCGCGCCACCGCTGGCGCGATCCGGGAGAAGCTCGTCCGAGCGGGCATGGCGCCGACGGACATCGACGCGTTCCGGGACCTGCTCCTCGATCCCCGACTGCGGGTCAAGGGCAACCTGGCCCTGTCCACCCTCGCTCGTCGGCCCGTCTGACCCGACCGCATCGTCGTGGACGCCATCGACCGTCGGTGGCGCCCAAGACGACGCGGACCTGAGCCGACGCGGCCTCGGCATCCGTCGCCCCCCGGGTGACGGATGCCGTACTGGGTCTGATGCGCACGACGACCGACAGTCCGACGAACCGGGAACGGTCCCGGGAAGGATCTCGGTCACCGACGTAAATGGTTAACTGGGAGCCATGCTGGTCGGTGCGCACGAGGTCGAGGTGTTCGAGGGGGCCAGGGCGCGGTTGGAGGCGATCGCGTACCGCCTGCTGGGCTCGGCGAGCGATGCCGAGGATGCGGTGCAGGACACGTTCCTGCGCTGGCATTCCGCCGACCGGGCACTCATCGAGACGCCCGAAGCGTGGCTGACCAAGGTGCTCACCAATATCTGCCTCAACCGGCTCACTTCGGCGCGGGCCAGGCGAGAGACCTATGTGGGCCAGTGGCTCCCTGAGCCGGTCTTCGCCGGGGACTGGATGCTCGGCCCGTCCGACACCGTCGAGCAGCGTGAATCGGTCTCGATCGCGATGCTCACACTGATGGAGCGGCTCTCGGCCAAGGAGCGCGTCGTGTACGTGCTGCGCGAAGCGTTCGGATACTCGCACGGCGAGATCGCCGAGGTGCTCGACCTCACCGAGTCGAACTGTCAGCAGGTCTACCGGCGGGCCAAGCAGCACCTGGCCGACGACCGGCGCCGGGTGGCGGTCGATGCGGCCGCGGCTCGCAAGATCGTCGAGGAGTTCCTCGCCGCGGCACTCAGCGGCAGGACCGACTCGCTGGTGAGGATGCTGACCGACGACGTGATCAGCATCGGCGACGGTGGCGGCGTGGTCTTCTCGGTGCCTCAGCCGATCACCGGTGCCCTGCGGGTGGCGAGGTTCCTTCGCACGCTGTTCAAGCCCAGCGAGGCCAAGTGGGAGATGATCGGCGGCCGCCCCGACCTGTTCGCCTCGGTCGCCAATGGCGTACCCGCGCTGGTGATGGTGGTCGGTGACCGGGTCGTCGGAGTTTTCTCGCTGGACGTGACCGCCGACGGCATCGCCGCTGTCCACGCCCAGGCGAACCCCGGCAAGCTCACACGCGCGACCCGCCAGTGGGCCGTGTCCGAACACGGGGAGCCACTCGCCGACGACTGGTGACCCGGGTCACGTCCCACTGCTGTCAGGTTTCGCGCCGCCATCCGGTTCAGGAAGCAAACACCGACCGGACAGGAGCGAAACCATGAAGCACCGGATCGTCGTCCTCGGGGCCGGATATGCCGGAGCCAGCGCCGCCGGGCGCCTGGCCAAGCGGCTGCACCCCGCCGACACCGAGATCACCCTCGTCAACGCCGATCCCGAGTTCGTCGAGCGCGTCCGCATGCACCAGCTGGCGACCGGCCAGGACCTGAAGCCCCGCCCGCTGACCGACGTCTTCGCGGGCACCGGCGTGCAGGTACGGCTTGCGCAGGTCACGGGGGTTGACGCCGAACGCAGGACCGTCGGCATAGTCTCCGCCGGCGGTCCCGGCGAGATCGCTTACGACACGCTCGTCTACGCCCTCGGCAGTACCGCTGCCGACTGCGGCCTCCCCGGCGTCGCCGAGCATGCCCACCACATCGCCGGCAAGCAGGCCGCGCTGCGGCTGCGTGACCGTCTGGCCGACCTCGCCGCGGGCGAAACCGTGCTTGTCGTCGGTGGCGGCCTCACCGGCATCGAAGCCGTCACCGAGATCGCCGAAGCGCGGCCGGACCTTGCGGTCTCCCTCGCCGCCCGCGGCCGCCTCGGCGACTGGCTGAGTGAGAAGGCCCAGAGCCACCTGCGCAAGGCCTTCGAGCAGCTCGGCATCATCGTGCACGAGCACACCGACATCGCGGGCGTCGAGCCGGCCGGCATCGTCACCACCAACGGCCGAGTGATCCCGGCCCGGGTGACCGTCTGGGCGGCAGGCTTCGCCGTCCATCCCATCGCTGCGGCGACGACCCTGGAGGTTTCCGCGACAGGACAGATCGTCGTCGACGAGACCATGCGGTCGGTCTCGCACCCCGACGTCTACGCCGTCGGTGATGCCGCGCTCGCACCGGGCGTCAGCGGCAGACCACTGCGGATGTCCTGCGCCTCCGGAGTTCCCTCGGCCCACCTGGCGGCCGACGTCATCGCCGCTCGTCTGACCGGACGCCGGATACCTCCGAACAAGATCGGCTACACCGGCCAGTGCATCAGCCTCGGCCGCCGTGACGCGGTCGTGCAGTGGGTGACCCCGGACGACCAGCCCAAACCGTCCGCACTCACCGGCAGGACGGCCGCACGCGTCAAGGAGATGATCTGCAAGACCGCGGCCTGGAGCATCTCGCACCCGACCTGGATGCTCCCGACCCGCCGCCGCCACGCGATCCCGGCCGAAGCGCCCTCCACGATCACCGCGTGAACACCCGCCACCGGCACGGGCGTCCTCGATCACATTGGCCAGATCCGTGAAACGAGCACAGAGGAACGACCATCATGATGCTGATCACCGGCGCCAACGGCGTCGTGGGACGTCAGGTGATGAACCTGCTCCTGCACGAGGGCGGCCCGATCCCGTCGCGGATCACCGTGCATCGGGTGCTGATCCGGCACGGCCTGGTCGACCCAACACCTCGTCGGCGTCGGCGGGAGGACTACCGGCGGTGGGAACGTGGCCGGCCGATGGAGCTGTGGCAGATGGACATCGTCGGCGGCATCCGGCTCGCTGATGGTGGTGAGGCGAAGGTCGTCACCGGCGTCGACGACCACTCCCGGTTCTGCGTCATTGCCGCCGTGGTCCGCCGGGCCACCGGCCGGGCCGTGTGTCTCGCCTTCGCCGAGGCCCTGCAACGGTTCGGGGTGCCCGAGGAGGTGCTGACGGACAACGGCAAGCCGTTCACCGCCCGGTTCGGCCGCGGTGGCGGCGAGGTGATGTTCGACCGGATCTGCCGGGAGAACGGCATCAGCCACCGGCTGACCAAGCCCCGCTCACCAACCACCACGGGCAAGGTCGAGCGATTCCACCAGACCCTGCAACGCGAACTCCTCGACGACGTCGAGGTCTGGGCCAACCCGGAGGAAGCCCAAGCCGCCATCGACGGGTTCCGGCACGAATACAACACCGAACGACCCCACCAATCCCTGGCGATGGCGTTCCCCGTCGACCGGTTCGCCCCCTCACCGGCGGACGAGCACCTGCCGCCGCGACTTCCACCTGCGCTGACCGCCACCATCCCGGCACCGCGCCAGCCGCTGTCGGTGGCGCCGGCATCCGCACCATCCACCGATCAGAACACGCCCTCAGCACCGACCATGGCCGTCGTCGACGACGTTGGCCTGGCCGTGGAGGTCACCCGCCTCGTTCCCGCCTCGGGCAACCTCACCGTCTGCGGGCAGCAGTTCTGGCTCAGCCCCACCCGCGCCGGGCTCCCGGTGACCCTCTGGGCCGACACCACCGTCGTCCACCTGCTCATCGACGGCGTCCGACTCAAGACCGTCCCGTCCCGACTCACCCCCCGACCACCTGCGGCAGCTCCTCGCCGACGACGGTCAACCCGCCGGGCCACCACCTACCCCGGCATCCGAATCCATGCGGGTGGAACGCCGCGTCAGCTGCCGAGGATCCCTGGTCATCGCCGGTCAACGCATCCACGTCGGCATCGCCCACGCCGGAACAACCCTCACCGTCGAAGCCGCTGGCACCACCTTCCGCGTCTACGACGCCGACCAACTGATCACCGAGGTCGCTCAATCCACCACCAAGGCCGTCGCTAGATTCAAAGCCCGTAAACCAGAGCCTCCACGACGAGCAGCCGTCCCGCTCGCCCGCCCAGCGCAAGGAGTAGCAGCCCCGTGAGCTTTCACATGCACCTGCGGGCCACGGCCTCCAACGAAATCCCAGAGGACTTCTCGTCACTGGAAGACTTCATGTTGGCCGCCTGGGAGGCACACCCGGAAGAGTATGCAGCCGGCATCGCCGATTCCATTGAGAAGGACTTCGTCCAGGTCGACGGGCTCTACACCATGGGCACGAATCAGGATGACACCACGAATGCCACCAATACGCTGCCGATCTTCGGTGGCCGCCAGATCTACAGAACCCCGGCGAGGGACGAACGGCCTTTCGTCATCCTCGACTCCGCCGAAACGCGGGACGCGGCACACTTCCTCCGGACCGTCTCCTTCGAGGAACGCTGGCAGATCGCCGGAGCGAAACTCTCCAAGCCGTACGTCGACTGGGAGGACAAGAACGTGGCCAGGAACATCTACCTCGGCCACCACAACGCCCTACGCACCTTCTACGAGCGGGCCGCGCAAGCCGGACACGCGGTGATCAAAGCCTTCTGGTACTAGACGCCGTCAGGCAACGTGGCCCGGAGCAGGTAGCCGCCCACTGGGCAGCTGGCCTACTCTTGAGCAAGATCGTCTAGTCGGACGTGTCACGGACGTCCCGAGACTGATGTGTCACGCAGGTCCTGAGACCCGACATCCCAAATGTGCTTACTGTCGGGCTCCACTTGACGCGTTACGGATTCCCGCGCGACAATCCGCCGCTGTTACAGCGAGCTCCTCAGCAAGGACGCCAGGCGGACTTGACAATCCATCCGACGCACGCGGTCAGCGGGAGGAGCGTGCATCTGACCACAAAAACGAGCGTCTGTGCAGTGAGCGGACGCTGTGTCAGTGGGGGAACTCCGAAATCGGCGATACTGCCGATGTTAGGGCGCACCGCCCCCCGGCTGGACATGCCGACCGAGCTTCGCACCACACGCCCACCGGGCGGCATGTTCAGCCCGCCGCCCCGACGGCCCGTCGCAGACGATTCGCAGCGGCTGATGTTCGTCCTGGATCAGCAGTGGATGCGCACGTGCAACAGCATCGCCTCGGGTAGCAGCTCCATCAGATAGAGATCCGTGAAATGTCGGTAGTCACGGCGAAGTCGTAGGTTGTCGAGCTGGCCAGCAAGGCCCGGTGCGCTGCCGCCCATTAGATCGGGGTCGAGCCACTCACCTGAGAGCGTCAGCAGGCCGTCGGTCGCCAACGCCTCGCGAGCGCGCAGAGCCATAAAATCGACCCGAGCCAAGCCGAACGAGACGACGGGATCGTCACCCCAATTTCGGATCCGCTGAAACGGTGCGGCGGTAAAGCCGTATCTGTTCGCCACGGCCGCGAGGAGCGGCTGCGAGTGATAGGCCTGCCATGCCTCGCGCCCGAAGTAATCGTGGGGTTCCGCCGAACTCTCAACGAAGTGGATGAGAGGGCGCGCCGGTGGAAAGGTGGCCGCCATCTGCTGCCACTCGTCCCACTCCCGACCGGCCGCCTCGGCGGCCGCAGTGCGGACAACTCCCAGATCGAGCAGCGCCCGCGGCCCACCGTCGCAAAAACCCGGGCCCGTGTCCGTGGACGAGTCGCCGCGCACCAACCGCAGATCGTTCTCATACCCGCGAATGACGGGGATCCCCGCGGGCGAACAGATCCGGTAGCGGTCCCACCGCCCACCCCACTCATCGTCCGGGTCCTGCGGGGCATCCCGGTCGTACGGCCGCATCGCCGCGGCTAGGGCGACGTCGATCTCGCGACGGTCCACGGGATCGAGGCACACCGTAATGATCTCCCAAGCCATACTGCTTCCCCTACGCCTGAGAACCCGCCGACGGGCAGGTGCCGTCATCGTCCGACGTCCTGGATTGATCATCGAACATGCCGCCGACCCTACTGGTCGTGACAGCGGCGGCAGCCGCCAGCTATGCCGTTACGCAACGGGTACGAGCCTTTGGCGCACTCAACTCGCACAGACTGGCGCACTGAAGCAGTGGCGGTCCCGCCGTACCGGCCCCCGGGCCTTCAAGGTTGGCCGCCACCTGCGTTACGACCCGGTCGACGTCCGGGCCTGGCTCGCCGACCAGGGAGAGTGACCATGGCCGTGGATGACCTGTGGTACCTCAGCAAACGCGGCCCCAACGGCGAGCGGGTGAAGTCGAAGCGCTACGGTCGAGGGAAGCGCTGGCGCTGCCGGTATGAGGACGCGACCGGGCACACTCGTACGCGCTTCTTCGAACGCAAGGCAGATGCCGACGCGTGGGACAAGAAGGCCAGCAACGGCACGGCCGAGGAAACCCAGACGGACCAGGGTGAACGGCGTACCACCTTCCACGACTACGCGGAACGGTGGCGATTGTCCCGCCAGATCGGGCAGGCACTCGATTACCGGCGACACACCGAATCCCGGTACGCCACCACCACTATCCGCACTTCGGCGACCGGCCGATCCGCGCTATCAACGTCACGGACGTTCTGGAGTGGATCGCCAAGCTACTGAACAACAACGTGGCTCAGTCATCGGTCAAGACGTACTTCGACCTACTCAACAACATCATGAATTCCGCCGTGGCGGACAAGGTGATCCCCGACAACCCCTGCAAGTCAATTCGGCTCTTCGCGATCCTGCGCGGCTTCTCCCGTGCACCAAAGCGGGTCCCGACCGATGACGACGTGCTCGCCCTGGTCGACGTGGTGCCAGACGAATATCAGGCCGCTATCTGGGCCGGTGCGGGTGAGGGAATGCGACTCGGGGAAGTCCTCGGGCTGGAGGACAGCACCCGGTGCATCGACCCGGCCCGCCGGGAACTTCACGTGGTTCAGCAACTGCGGTTCCACAAGGCCAGCTACGGCGGCTTCTACCTCGCCCCGCCCAAGGCCGGCTCGGTCGGCGATGTCGACCTGGACGACCACGTGGCGGCGGTCTTCGCCGATCACGTCCGCAAGTACCCGCCCGTCCTGGTCAAGCTGCCCGACATCACCACCGGCACGCCCGACCCGGGCAAGGAGCCCCGGCGACGGCTAGTGCCGCTGCTGTTCACCGACGGCCAGGGCCGGCCAATCCACGACCAACGGTGGTCCGACATGTGGCAGGGCCCAAGAAAGATCGTCGGCGCAACATCATCAGCACGGCACTCCGCGACGCGAGCACCAGGCGCCGCACGGCCGCGAAGGCCCAGGCTCATCGCTGATTTGTACCGGATATGTACCCGGCGACCTTGGGACCAGCGTTTCCGCTGGTCAACCGTGTTACTGGTGGAGCTGAGGGGATTTGAACCCCTGACCCCCTCGATGCGAACGAGGTGCGCTACCGGTCTGCGCCACAGCCCCTTGCCGATCCGCGCCCAGCCGTTTCCGGAGAGGCGAACCGGCGACAAGGCTAACAGGTCACCCCCGGCACTCGCGAACCAGCCCCCACGGGCGAGCCGCGTCCGCCCTCGCACCCACCGCGTCCCGCGCATCGCAGGCGTTAGGAAGGGGCCCTTCCTCTACCAGAAGCGATAACAGGGGGCCCTTCCTTACAGCTCGTAGGGGCGTCCGCGCAGACCACCCGCCCGGCGGTACGAGACGGAGCCGCCCGGGCGCCCCGTACCGCCGGCCGCCCGGTCGGCGGCACCACCTGTCCGGCCGGCACCGCCGCTGGCCGCCCGGGGCAGGTCGGCGATCTGGTCGAGGCCGAGGGCGGCGCGGCGGACCAGTTCCCGCTGGGCGGCGAGCCGGCGCTGCGCCTCCCGCCGGGCCTGGGCCCGCCGGGCCTGAGCCCGCCGGACCTCGGCCTGCCGGACGGCGAGCCAGGCCGCCTCCCGGGCCTCGGCCCGTCGCCGCCGCTGGTCGGCGATGGCCCGGCCACGCAGGTGTACGAGGTACACGGCGAGCAGGGTCGCGGTGACCGAGAAGCTGATCCAGAAGCCGGAGCTGACCAGGACCACTCCGACCAACTCGACGAGGTTGAGCAGGAGCAGGGCGGCCAGCACCCGACGTCGTCGGTAGATCGCCGGGGTGTGTCGACGGAGCGGCGGCCGACGGCGGCTCCGTCCGGTGACGCGAGGCACCAGCCGCAGTCCGGCGGCCCGCCGGGTCGGGGCGGGCGGCGCGGAGACCGGCGAGTCGTCGCTACGTACCGTGACTATCCGGGTACGTGGCGGCTTGACCGGTTCCCGACCGGGGACACTGCGACGGCGTCGACGGCGCTGGAGCACCCGCGCCGTCGACTGCGCCCGCTCCGCCGCCAGCCGCTCCGTGGCGTCGTACCGACGGACCAGTGCCGGCGCGAGGGCGAGCAGTCCGGCGGCGGCGAGGACGGCGAGGAGCACCGAGGCCGGCACCCTCATCCCTCCCGTCACACCCAGCTTGGGCAACCGTCGGGGTGGACCGCAGGATCCCGGCGACGGTGGATCGCACGGCGACGTGCGGATTACCGACCGCGAAGATCATGCGGGTTCGTCCGACGTTGCCGCACGTCCCAGTTACCCCAGGTTAAGCGGGCAGACCAGGAAAATCGTGCGGCGCGCCGACCGGCCGGTGACACAGAGGATCAACAGCGCGGCGTCGGACGGTCTCAGGGCGCGACGGTACGCGTACGGTGCCAGCGGGCCAGCAGACCGCCGTCGGCGACAACGTCCTCACTGGTCAGCGCGTACCCGATGTGGTCGCGCCAGGCCCCGTCGATGTGCATGTAACGCGGGTGGTACGCCTCCTCGCGGAAGCCCAGCTTCTCCACCACCCGACGGGACGGCCCGTTCTCCGGCCGGATGTTGACCTCGATCCGGTGCAGTCCACCGGGCCCGAAGGCGTGGTCGACGAGAAGCGCCATCGCGGTGGGGATCACGCCCCGTCCGGCCACCCGGGCGTCGACCCAGTAGCCGACGTACCCCGAGCAGAACGCCCGGCGCACGATGTTGCCCAGGTTGACGTGTCCGACCAGCCGTTCCCGGCCGTGCTCGCGCAGACAGACCGCGAACGGCATGCCGTGGCCCTGGCGTGCCTGACGGCGGTGGTCACGGTAGACGTAACGGAACGCGGCCGGCGAGTTGAGGTCTTCCCAGCGGCCGGGCGGCGACGACTCCCAGGGGGCCAGCCAGGCCCGGTTGGTGCAGCGCACCTCCGACCAGGCGGCCGCGTCCGAGCGACGGTACGGCCGCAGCAGCACCGGGCCGTCCTGCAACACGACCGGCCAGCCCGGCGTCACGCTGAAGTTCATCGACGCCGGTCCAGCAGCAGCACGTCCACCGTGGAGCCGGCCGCCGCGCTGGTCACCCGTTCGCCGAGCACCACCAGTCCGTTCGCCTCGGCCAGCCCGGAGAGCGTGTACGGCCCACCGCGCAACGGCTGCACCGTGTAGCCGCCGCCGCGCCGCTCGGCCACATGCGCCGGACGGAACTCGCGCAGCCCGGCAGGCGAGCTGACCGTCTCCAGCAGATGTGCCCGCACGCTGGGCCGGAACACCGGCTCGGCGCCGGCCAGCAGTTGGATGGCCGGACGGGCCAGCACCTCGAATCCGATCAACGCCGCTCCGGGCTCACCGGGTAGACACACCACCGGCACCTCCTCGGCCCCGACCGTACCGAATCCGAGAGAGCTTCCGGGATAGAGGGCGACCTCCTTGAAACTGACCGGGCTGGCCCGGCCACCGTCCCGCCGGGACAGTACCCGTCGGATCATGTCGCCGGGCCCGGCGCCGGTGCCGCCGGTGGTGATGATCAGGTCGGCGCGCAGCGTCTGGTCCTCCAGCAGCCCACGCAGGCCCTCCGGGTCGTCGTCGCAGATCCCGACCCGGTACGCCAGCGCACCCACCTCGGCCGCCGCCGCGGTGAGCGCGTGCGAGTTGACGTCCACCACCTGGCCCGGCTGACTGCCCCGGCCCACGTCGACCAGCTCGTCGCCGGTCGCCACGATCACCACCCGGGGGCTGGGCCGGACCACCACGTGCCCGATCCCGGTCGCGGCGAAGACCGCGACCAGGGCCGGGGAGATGTACGAGCCGGCCCTGGCCAGCAGCGTGCCGGCGGGCAGCTCCTCCCCGGCCCGGCGCAGCCCGTAGCCGCGCTTCGGGACCCGGAAGATCTCCACCGCCGCCATGCCCTGGTCGGTCCACTCCACCGGCACCACCACGTCGGCCGCGATCGGCAGCGGCGACCCGGCCGCCACCGAGAAGCAGGCCCCCGGGGTCAGCCGGACCGGCCGCCAGCTCGCCGCGCCGAGGTCCCCGACCACGTTGAGGCGTACCGGGCGGGGGTCGCCGAGCCGGGCCGGACCGTAGCCGCCACCGACGGCGGTACGGCCCGCACCGGAGATGTCCTCCCAGCGGGCCGCGTAGCCGTCGATGGCCGCCTGGTCGAAGGCGGGATAGGCGTGCGGCGCCACCACGTCCTCGGCGAGGACGTTGCCGTACGCCTGGGTCAGGTCGAGGTCGAGCGGGGGAAGCGCCCGCAACCTGCGCAGCACGCTGCCCAGGTAGTCGGCGAGCGGCGTCAGCTCGTTGGCGGCCGCCTCGGCGTCGGCCGTGGCTGTCACACCGTCACCTCACCGCGGCGGATCATGTCCGGCGGGCGGCGTCGGAGGCGACGAACTCGCCCAGCCACCGCCGGAACTCCGCACCGATGTCGTCGCGCTCACTGGCCAACTGCACCACCGTCTGGAGATAGCCGAGGGGCATGCCGGTGTCGTACCGGGTGCCCCGGTAGACGATGGCGTGCACCGGGACCCCCTCCTTCAGCAGCAGCCCCATCGCGTCGGTCAGCTGGATCTCGCCGCCGCTGCCCTTCTCGGTGCGGCGGATCGCCTCGAAGATGCTGCCGGGCAGGACGTACCGGCCGAGTACCGCCAGGTTGCTCGGGGCGTCCTCCGGCTTCGGCTTCTCCACCAGGCCGGTCACCTCGACCACCTCGCCGAGGTCGGTCAGCGCCGGGTCGGCCGGCGCCACCGAGGCGATGCCGTACCGCTTGGTGTCCTCCGGCGGCACCTCGAAGAAGGCGAGCACGATGCCGCCGGTACGGGCCTGCAGGTCGATCATCGCCGGTAGCAGCGGCTCGGAGAGGTTGACGAACTCGTCACCGAGCAGCACCGCGAACGGCTGGTCGCCGACGTGTGACTCGGCGAACCCGACCGCGTGGCCGAGGCCGAGCTGCTCCGGCTGCCGGGTGGTGTGGATGGCGGCCAGTTCGCTGGTACGTCGTACCGCGTCCAACAGCTCCGGCTTCTCCGCCAGTCGGGTCTCCAGATCCGGTCGACGGTCGAAGTGGTCCACCATCGCCGTCTTGCCGCGGCCCGTGATCAGCAGGACGTCGGTGAGCCCGGCCTGGGCCGCCTCCTCGACGATGTACTGCAGCACGGGACGGTCGACCACCGGTAGGAGTTCCTTGGGCACCGCCTTGGTGGCGGGCAGGAACCGGGTGGCCAGGCCGGCGGCCGGGATGACCGCCTTCGCCGCCCGTCGTCCGGCCGTCGACGTGGAAGGGTTCGCTGGGGTAGCTGCGTGCTCCGGCATGTCGCGAGACTATCGGCCACGGCCCTGGCGTGGCGGTTGTGGCCCGGATAACGCGCCGTCGGTGCCGCCATCCGGCTTCTGGGCAGGCCGAAGTCCCGCCCACGGCAGCCCGTCGTCGGGGGTGGTCGCGCCGGGGCGTACCGGCATCTCCTCGACGATGGCGGACCCGCCGGTCGGCGCCGTCCGGTAGGTGTCCCGGCCGGCCGCCTTGGCCGCGTAGAGCGCCTCGTCCGCGGCGGCCAGCAGGTGCGGCCCGGTGGTGGCGTGGTCCGGGTAGACCGCGACCCCGATCGAGACGGTGACCGAGACGAGTGCCCGGACCGGGGCGAACGCGCCGGACCGGGGCCGGATGGTGATCGGCTGCTCCCGGACCGCCGCGCCGAGCCGCTCGGCCACCGTCGCCGCGCCCCGGGCGTCCGTCTCGGGCAG
This sequence comes from Plantactinospora sonchi, assembly GCF_036422035.1. Classification (NCBI taxonomy): domain Bacteria; kingdom Bacillati; phylum Actinomycetota; class Actinomycetes; order Micromonosporales; family Micromonosporaceae; genus Plantactinospora; species Plantactinospora sonchi. Next base: position 58,275 of record NZ_JAZGQK010000011.1, on the reverse strand, counting down.
CAGTACGACAAACTCCTCGCCGCCCTGCCGGAAGGCGAGGTCGACCTCCCGCATCGCACCCCGGATCCGCTGGGCGAACTCGGCCAACACCACGTCCCCGGCCGCGTGCCCGTAGGTGTCGTTCACCTCCTTGAAGCGGTCCAGGTCCAGGGCGAGTACGCCGAGCCGGCGGCCGAACCGGCTGGCCCGTTCGATCTCCCGGCGGACAGACTCCTTGAGGTACCGGTAGTTCCACAGTCCGGTGAGCGGGTCGGTGAGGGACAGTCGTTGCGCCTCCTCGTGCACCCGTACGTTGTCCACCGCGACCGCGGCGTGGCTGGCGAACGAGCGCAGGGTGGCGACGTCGGTGTCGTCGAACTCGTCCGCGCCGAGCCGGTCGTAGAGGGCGAGTACGCCGATCGTGGCCGGTTCGACGCCACCGCCGGAGGGGTTGTCGGCTCGCAGTGCGGCGGTGGCCGGGTCCGTCCGGCCCACGCCGTCCCGGACCGGGACGCTGAACGGGACGGCGACATATGTCCGGCACCGCGGCTCGTACGGGTACAGCGGCGGGCCGTCCCGGTCCAGCCGGCCCTGTCGGGGCTGTCCGCTGGCCGCGACGGTGCCGAGCAGTCCCTGGCCGAGCGGGATCCGGAGTACGCCCGGAGCCGTCGTTCCGGTCACCTGCCCGGTACCGGCATCGGCACCGGCGCTCCGGGTCGCCGCCACGTCCTGAGCCGCCACGTCCTGAGCGCCGCTGCCGCCCTGGGCCCCACTGCCGCCCCGAGCTTCCGCGTCCCGGACCGGCCCGCCCTGAATCCCACTACCGCCCTGGGCCCCGCCGTCGCCACGAGCCCCGCTGTCGTCCTGGGTCTCCGCGTCGTTGATCCGGTCGTCCCGGACGGTGCCGGCCGGAGTCCGGAACGGCAGCTGCCCGTCGAGCCCTTCGGCGGCCCGGCTGACCAGGTCACCGCCGGCCGGATCCAGGAGCAACACGACGCCGGCCCGGGCTCCGGTGGTGGCCATCGCGGTCCGCAGGATCACCTGGAAGATCCGCTGCAGGTCGTGGGTGCTGGCCAGGGTGTCGCCGAGCACGGTCAACTGGTCGCGCAACTGGTGCCGGCTGATGGTCAACGCGCGCAGGTACGACTGGGTCTCCCGGGTCATCCGGTTGAAACTGTCGGCGAGCCGGCCCACCTCGTCCGGTGCCCGGACCGGTACCCGGGCCGCCAGGTCCCCCTCGGCGACCCGGTCGGCGGCCCAGGCGAGTTCGGCCAGGGGACGGGTGGTCGATCTCGCCAGTCGCCAGGCGGAGAGGACCGCGAAGACCCCGGCGACGAGTACCACCGCGCCGAGGAACGCGTACCGGACAGCCGGCGGGTCACGGGGCACCGACAGCACGAGCGGCAGGGGCTGGCCGGGCGACGGTCCGACCCGGCGTACGTACCGGCCGCCCTCGGTACGCACGATCGTGTCGCCGGAGATCTGCCGGGCGGCCGCGAGCACCCCGGCCCGGGCACCCGTCGACTCGGTGCTCTGTGACTCGGCCCCCGTCCCGCCGACGGGGTCGGCGCCCACCTCCGGTTCGAGGACCTCGCCCACGCCGACCGAGCCGGCGCTCGACCCGGCGGTGGACGGCGACCCGGTGGACGACGCCCCAGGCGACGCTGGCGATCCGGGCGACGCGGGCGACGACGCCCCGGGCGAAGACGGCGATCCGGTCGACGGGGTCGACGGCGATCCGGTCGGTGCTCCGGCCGCCGGTTGTGCGCTGGTCGGGCCGGTCCGCCGTGGCAGCAGGGTCACAGCGGCTCCGCTGGTCGCCGCGAGCCGTCGGACGAAGGCGGCGTCGAGCACCTGGCCGGCCCAGACCGCGCCGACCACGTCTCCGGACCGGCTCCGCATCTCGACCCGGGCCGCGAGCGCGTGCGGCGCGCTGTCCGGGTTGACCGGGCCGGTGCAGGAGGTCCATGGCCGGGACGGCGCGTTCGGAGTCACGAAGGTGGCGACGCCACCCGGGTTTGTGATCATCACGGCACCGGCCAGGCCACGGTCGGCCATCTGCAGGGCCGCACCGGACCGGCTCGCCGGATCACCGAACAACGCGACCGCGCCCGCCGTGGCGTGCAACTGTTGGCAGAGGGCGTTGATCGAGGTACGGACGGTCGCGGCGGCCAGATTGAGCCGCTCCTCGGCCTGGTGCCGGCTCACCGAAGCGGTGGTACCGGCCACGAAGAGTGCCCCGAGCAGCACCGGCCCGAGCACAATCGCGAGGAACGCGGTGGTCAACCGTCCGCGCAGCGTCACTCGTCCCCCCGGAAGCTCCGCACCCGATGCTGCGATGCTGACCCAACCGAAGTGATTAACCGGTGTCGCCGCAGGAGTGTTACGTGCCGGATTTTTCGGATGAGGTCGGCCGGGCCAAGGTCGAGGTGCGCGCCCGGCTGCTCGCCCGCCGTCGGGCCCTGTCGCCCGCCGCCCGGCAGGCCGCCGCCGGGCGGCTCCAGGCCGCGCTGGTCGCGCTGGTCCGACGGGTACGCCCCGAGCGGGTCACCGGGTACGTACCGGTGGGTAACGAGCCTGGCGGGCCGGGGTTGCCCGAGGTGCTGGCCGCAGCGCTCGGGACGACGGGTCAACTCCTGCTGCCGGTACTCCGCCCCGACCTGGACCTGGACTGGGCCCCGTACGACGGGCCGGGTTCCCTGGTCGCCGCCGGGCGGGGGTTGTGGGAACCACGGACCGGGCGGCTCGGTCCGGGCGCCGTCGCCGAGGCGGACCTGGTCCTGGTGCCGGCGCTGGCCGTCGACCGGGCCGGGGTACGGCTGGGCCGGGGTGGCGGGTCGTACGACCGGGCGCTGGCCCGGGTCGACGGGCCGGTCCTGACGGTGGCTCTGCTCCACGACGGGGAGTTGCTCGACACCGTGCCGAACGATCCGCACGATCGTCCGGTACGGGCGGTGATCACCCCGACCGGAGGGGTTCGGAGGCTGCCGTCCGGTTGAACGTCGACCCCGCCACTTCGGCTGGACGAAAGTGGGTAGGATGCCGCACCATTGGCACTCGGATACGACGAGTGCCAACAGGCTTGCAAGATCCGGAGGGGACAGTGCCCACCTACCAGTACGCTTGCACCGAGTGCGGCCACCAGCTCGAAGCGGTGCAGTCCTTCACCGACGAGCCGCTGACCGAGTGCCCGGCGTGCGAGGGTCGGCTGCGCAAGTTGTTCAACTCGGTCGGAATCGTCTTCAAGGGCTCCGGCTTCTACCGGACCGACTCGCGGAGCAACGGTTCGGACAGCAGCACCACCGCCAAGCCGGAGACCACCAAGAGCGCGTCCGGTTCGTCCGGCTCCGCCGACACTGGTTCGAGCACCAGCAGCGGTACGTCCGGCTCGGCCAACGGCAGTGGCAGCGGCAGCGGGTCCGGCACCACGTCCGGCGGGTCCGGATCCGGGAACAAGTCGACGACCGCCTCCGCGAGCAGCGCGGCCTGACCTGCCCGTACCGCCCACGGAGTTATCCACAGGCCCTCGGGTTATCCACAGGTCGCCGTTTTCCGGCCGTTGGCTGCACCGGCTGCTGCCTAGCGTGCAACCCATCGGACGACGCCCATCGGTGCCGGCGTCGCCGCCCGAGAAAGGCACGCCATGGCGTTCGACCGTACGCACACCGAGGGCGACGCCAGCCTGCACCCGAGTCGCTGGCCACCCCGGCTGACCGGCGGTTCCACACTCCGCTGGGTGCTTGCCGCCGTCCTGCTGCTGCTCGCGTTCGGCGTGCTCCAGCTACGCCAGCCGACCTGCGTCGCCCCGGAGCCGACCGGGGTGCTCGGCCTACCCGGCCCGGGACCGTCCGGCACGGCGGGATCGCCCGACGACCCGTCCGGCACGGCACGGCCACCCGGCGGCAGGGCGGGGCCCGGTGCGGCAGCAGACGGACAGTCTCGGCGTGACACGGCGCCGGACGGGCCCGATCCGGCCCTGCCGGTGCCGGCCGGGACGGTCGGAGTTCCGATCCGACTCGCCGAGCCGGCCGCGCTGGTCGTGGCCCGGCCAGGAGTCCGGGTCGACCTGCTGGCCGTGCCCGAGCCCGCACGGGCGGCGGGAAAGCCGCTGCTGGTGGCCGGCCGGGCCCTGGTGCTCGACGTGCTGGGCCCGGAGGAGGGCGCGCTCTACCTGGCGCTCCGGCCGGAACAGGCGCGACGGGCGGTCGCGATGCCCGGCACGACCCGATTCTCGATCATCGTGCAGCCGTGACAGGCCCGGCACGCCGACCACCGGTCGTCCCCCGGGCGACCGACCCTCTCCCCCGGTCGCCACCGGACCACCGGCCACCGACCGGACCACCGGCGCCCCGGTGGTACCGGGAGGCCGCCAGACCGACCGTGCTGGGCATTGCCGAAACCGGAGCTGGGTCGGACCGGAACAGGAGCCGGGTCGGACCAGGGCAGGAGGCGACTCAGTCCCAGTGCGGCGGACGCTCGGCGAGCAGCCGGTCGTCGTTGGAGACCGCCCGTTCACCCCAGCCCCGGTCGGTGTCGTCCACGGTCTGGTCGGGCAGCACCCGGTAGTCGTCGGTGAGGTCGACCAACCGGTCGTCATCCCTGGTCGCGCTCGTCGCAGCCGGTTCGTCCGTCCTGTGCACGCAAAAAGCGTACCCGTCGGCCACACCCGGCTGCCGGCCCGAGGTCATCGAGGTTGGTAGCGTCGGACAGCGTGACGACGCCCAGCGGTGACTCCGCCGATGACGCCTTCTGGCGTCGGCCCACCGGTCCACCCGCCGACCCGCCACGACCGCCGGTCGAGCCTGCGGGCGGAGCCGGACCCCGGTACGCCGGACCGCCGCCGAGCAGCATGCCGCCGCCCGAATGGCAGCCGGCCCTGCACGTACAGCCCTCGCCGCCACGGGCGCTGCCGGCGCAGGACCTACCCGCCCTCGACACCGCCGAGAGCAACGCCCGGACACTGACCTACGGCATCGGCATGGTCGGCGGCGCGGTGGTACTCGTGCTGATGTGCCTGCTCTGTTCCCGCGTCCTGTTCTGAGCGCCGAACCGCCCCCGACGCGGCGGGGGCGGCTGTGACAGATCCGGCGGAGCGGCGGACATCCGGTGGAGCGGCTACAGAACGCCCTCCCACACCGCCTGCGCGCCGCTGTCCCCGGTCAGGTAGACGTACCAGACGTTGACCACGGCGAGCACCACGACGATCGCGCCGAGCACCGGCCCCAGCCACCGCGGGACGGAGCCGCCCCGACCGGGCCGGGTCAACACGAGCAGCACCAGAACGACCACCGCGAGACCGACGCTCCACCAGAGCGTCTGGTCCCCGTACGCCTGGTGTTCGTCGATCTGCTGGATGATTTCCTCTGGGTAGTTCTTGGCGACCAACACCTCCCGCAGTTCCTCACCGGACAGCTTGGCGAGAAGAGCCGCCACGGGCGCGGCCACCGCCAGCAGAGCCGCCGCCCAGTCGAGCCGGCCACGGAACCGGGGCAGTACGGCGTACGCCGTACCCACCAGCGCCAGCAGTGGCACGAACACCACTGCGGCGTGGACCAGTAGTACATGCGCGGGCAGGCCCATGACTTCCCTGAGCACACTGCCTCCTCTTTGACGGCTCGGATTCGCCGGACCACCCCGGTACGGCGGAGTCGATCACGTTGCCCGATCTACTCCGGTACACGAGACAGGAGTCCGGACGGTTCACTCCGGTTCCACCGGCACCGACCCGAGCCCGGATCCCGGCAGAGCCTGCACCCCCGATCCCGGTTCCCGGCGGGTCGGAGGTGATCCTGCTGGTGTGTTGACCACCACGATCGTCTTGTACTTGCCTTGTTGCCACCCCATCCACGTGCTGTCATAGATGGATGACTGGCGAGGAACTGCTTCGGTCGAGGGGCCTTCGGGTCACCCGGCCGCGTCTCGCCGTACTGGAGGTGCTGGCCGGTGGCGGCCACCTGGAGGTGGAGGAGATCGCCCAACAGGTACGGGAGCGCCTCGCCTCCGTCTCCACACAGGCGGTCTACGACGTGCTCGGCGCGTTGTCCCGGGCCGGGCTCTCCCGACGGATCGAGCCCGCCGGATCCCCCGCCCGGTACGAGGCACGGGTCGGCGACAACCACCACCACGTCGTCTGCCGGGGCTGCGGCGAGATCGCCGACGTCGACTGCGCGATCGGCTCGGCCCCCTGCCTCGACCCGGTGACCGCGTACGGCTTCGAGGTGGACGAGGCGGAAGTCACCTACTGGGGCCTGTGCCCGAATTGCCAACAGCGGCGGGCCACCGACACCTGACCAGCGGCCCGACGCCCCGGCGGTCAGTCCTGGGCGGCCGGACCCTCCTGGGGAGGCAGCAGGGCGCGTTCCACGGCTGACCATGCGTCCCGGGCCGGCGCCTCAACCCCGGCCGGGCAGGTACGCCGGTAGTCACACCACCCACACAGGGTGCTGGGCGAGACCGGAAACGCCTCGTCCGGGTCGGTGCCGTCGGCAACCGCCCGCTCGGCGGCCATGATGTCCCGGGCGGTCTCCTCGGCCCGGGTCACCTGGCGGGCGAGCGACTCCACGGTGTGCTCGTGGGCGGCGACCGTGGCAGACGGCAGGTGGTGCAGTTCCACCCGGCGGCACGGCTGGCGGAAGACCCGTTCGGCGGCGTACGCGTAGAGGGCGAGCGCCTGGGAGCCGCGGGCGTCGTCGGTGTCCAGCCCGGTCCGGCCCGTCTTGTAGTCCACGATCACCAGCTGCGGACCGTCGGGACCCGGACGTGAGTCGATCCGGTCGGCCCGGCCGTTGAACGCCAGGACGCCGGTCTTGACCGCCACCACCCGCTCCACGCCCACCGGGTCGACGTCCGGGTCGAGCGTCTCCACGTAGGACTCCAACCACTCCAGCGCCCGACGGAACACCGCCCGCTCCTGCGCCTCGTCGCGGTAGCCCTCCCGGACCCAGGTCCCCTTCAACAGGGTCGGCAGCGTCTCCGGACGGCGGCGGTCGGCGGGCAGTGCGTACCAGTTGCGCAGTGTCGTGTGCACGCTCGCGCCGAGCGAGTTGTGCGCCCACGGCGGCCCCTTCGGCGGCGCCGGACGGTCGACGTACGCGTAGCGGTACCGCCGGGGACAGTCCGTGAAGGAGGCGAGCTTGCTGGGTGTGCAGACGAAGAGTCGCTCGGGCATGCCGTCGAAGCCCAACTGCTCCGGCTCACCAGCACGGGGCCGAGGGGTCTCACGTGACCGGGGACTCCGGTTGCCCGATGATGATGGCCTTCGCACGGCCCCGATCCTGCCATGTCCCACCGACACCGGTCAGTGCGGAACGGCCTCCCGACACCAGGAAGCGAGAAACGCCCCGACCCGGATCGGTACGGAAGGAGTCCGCGCAGCGCGAGCCGCCCCGGGCCACCCGGTCCAGCCGCCCGGCAAACTCAGCCTGGCCAGCTGAGGCCAGCTCGGTCGGCCAGTTCAGGACGCGAGACGGTGGGCGTCCACGAACGCGATCACCGCGTCGGCGATCAACTGCACCGCGATCGCGGCCAGCAGCAGGCCGGCGATCCGGGTGAGCACCTCGATCCCCGCCGGCCGGAGCACCTTCACCACGATCCCGGAGAAGCGCAGGATCACCCAGACCGCCGCCATCACCAGCACGATGCCGACCCCGATGGACAGGAAGTCCGGCACCCCCTCGGCCTCCTGGACGAAGAGCATGGTGGCGACGATCGCGCCGGGACCGGCCAGCAGCGGCGTACCCAGCGGCACCAGTGCGACGTTGGAGGTGGTCTGTTGGTCGGGGCCACCGGTCTTTCCGGTGAGCAGTTCCAGCGCCACCAGGAGCAGGAGCAGGCCGCCGGCGCCCTGCAGCGCCGGCAGGTCGACGTGCAGGTAGTCCAGCAGTGTCTGCCCGGCCACCGCGAACACCACGATCACGCCGAGGCCGAGCGCCACCGCCTGCCAGGCGGCGCGTACGCGTTCCCGGTGCGGCATCTGACCGGTCAGCGCGACGAAGATCGGGACCATGCCCGGCGGGTCGGTGATCACCAGCAGGGTCACCAGGACCTCGCCGAGCAGCTTCAGGTTCACGCGCTCACGGTAGCCGTGACACGATCACCGTTCTGGCAGGTCAGCCGGCCTGGTGAGCGGGGCCACGCCGCTGGCCGTCGCCACGATCCGCTCGTACGCCTCAACCCCGGTCGTGTACGCGCCGAGCCGGACGGTCTTGTGCGTGCCGTGGAAGTCGGAGGAACCGGTGACGAACATCCCGAGTTCCCCGGCGAGGGCCCGTACCGCCTCCCGCTCGGCCGGCGAGTGGTCCTCGTGGTCGGCTTCCAGCCCGGCGAGACCGACCCCGGCCAACTCCACGATCAGCGAATCCGGCACGATCCGCCCCCGCCGGCTGGCCCGGGAGTGGGCCAGCACCGGTACCCCACCGGCCTGGCGGACGAGCCGGACCGCACGGAACACGTCGATGTCGTCCTTGGGTAGCCGGTAACGCTCGCCCAACCACTGCGGCGCGAACGCCTCGGCGGTGCTGTTGACCAGGCCGGCCCGGATCAGTGCCGCCGCGATGTGCGGCCGACCGACGGTGCCGCCACCGGCGTGCGCCAGGATCTCCGGCCAGCTCACGTCGATGCCGTCGGCACGGAGAAGTCCGACGATCCGTTCTCCGCGTACCTCCCGGGCCGCCCGGACCCGGGTCAGCTCGGCGACCAGGTCCGGAGAGTCCGGGTCGAAGAGGTAGCCGAGCAGGTGCAGCGGGATCGACGGCTCGGTGCCGGACCACCGGCAGGAGAGTTCGGCGCCGCGGATCAGGGTGAGGCCCGGCGGCAGTGCCCGGCCCGCCGGTCCCCAGCCCGCCGTGGTGTCGTGGTCGGTGATGGCCAGCACGTCGAGCCCGGCGGTCCGGGCGGCGCGGACCAGTTCCGCCGGGCTCAGGGTGCCGTCGCTGGCGGTCGAGTGCGTGTGCAGGTCGATCCGGGGTACGCCGTCCGGCGGCGCCGACCGGACCGGCCGGGTCGGGTTCGGGTCGGCAGGCGGTGTCAGTTCGGCAGGCGTCTGCTCAGCGGGCGTCACGGCCCGAGGCTACTGCCCGGTCGGCCCGGCCATCAGCCTCGGTACGAGCTGCCAGCTCTCGTTGACGCCCTCCGGCAGCGGCATGGTCTGCTCGGTGCCGTCGGTGGCGCAGCGGACGACGCTCTGGTCGTTGCCGGTCACCACCGTGCGGGAGTCCGCCCAGACCGGATCGACAAGGGCGTCGCCCGGGCAGTCGACGGCCACCGTCCGGCCGTCGAGGGCCTTGCCGACGTCGATGACGGAGACCTCGGTCCCCCGCCGTGCGGCGAGCCACGCGCCGTCAGGTGCCATCCCGTCGCCGGAGACCTCCAGGCCGGCACCGGACGGCGACCCCGCCGGCCCGAATTCGCAGGCACCCCCGCCGCTCGGCGCCAGCCGGCCGGCGGTCGCGGTCAGCCTGGCCAGACAGTGCGTGCTGTTGTCCTTGCCGGCGACGAGTCCGAGCAGATCGTTGCCGCGCACCCCGTAGATCGCCGTGACCTCGGCGTTCGGCGCCGGCGGCACGGGCTCGGCCAGGTCGACGACGGCGTAGCCACGTCCGCCCTCGGAGATCACCGCGCGGTCGCCGGTGAGCGCGACCGGCCAGCTTCCGGCCGGCACTGGTACGTCTCCCAGCACCGCCATCCCGTTCGAGGTGAGCTTGGCGAGATAGAGCGTCGCGCCGAGTTGGAAGGCGAACCGCTCGCCGTCGGCGCTGAGCACCCACCGGCCGTGCTCGCCGCTCAACGAGAGCGAGGATCCGTCGGTACGGAGGAAGCGGACCTTGTCCACTCCGGCGTACACCCAGCCGGCCGGCACCCGATAGACCCGGGTCACCTCGCCGACCCCGCTCAGCGGGAGCCGCCGCCCGTCGGTGGTCCAGAGCTGGTCGCCGCTGCGGATGTCGAGCCCGATCCCGGTGTCCACGCCCGGGGCCGTCGTCGTCTCGACCGGTGCGCTGAGGTCGGGTTCGATGCCGTCGGCGTTGAACCCGGCCACGCTGGTGGCACCCCGGTCGCCGGTCAGCCAGCCGCCGCCCAGTGACATCACCCCACCGACGACGAGCACCAGGGCGGCCGATACGGCGATCAGCGAGGCGGCGGCCCGCCGCCGCCGGGCGACCCGGCCGTGCCGGATCACCCGAGAGGCGACGTCGTCGGCGACCGGCGGCGTCTCGACCCGGGCGGTGAGCATCTGACGTAGCGAGTCTTCCAACATGATCGTCACGCTTCCGCTCCGAGCGCGGGAACGGAGGACGCCGGCACGGTGAACGCGGCGGCCGCCCGTCGGGTCCCGGTCTGGCGCGGCTGGGGCACCGCGGACTCGCCGCCCGGCCGGCCACCGCCGGACGGAAGCGGCACCGCGGGCTCTCCGGCCGCCGGCATCCCCGCCGGTGTCCCGGACCCGGCGGTCGCCGGCATTCCGGGCCGGACAGCCACCGGCGTGCCGGTCCGCGCGGTCGCCGGCGTCGCGGTCAGACCTGACGACGGCGTCGGGTGAGCGGTCTCGCCGACGGTTCGGAGACCCGGGGCGGTGGGCAGTCCGGCGCTGGCCGGGTCGACCATCCGGTCGGCTTCGGCGCCGAGCCGGCGGCGCAGCGTGTTGAGTGCCCGGGAGGTCTGGCTCTTCACCGTGCCGGGCGAGATGTTGAGCATGGCGGCGGTCTGGGCCTCGGAGAGATCCTCGTAGAACCGCAGCACCAGGACCGCCCGCTGGCGTACCGGCAGTGCCTGGAGGTGTCGCCACAACCGGTCGCGTTCGAGCTGGGTCTCGATCTGGTCGGGCGCGGGTCGCTCGGGCAGGATCTCCGTCGGCCGCTCACCGTGCCACCGCCGCCGCCACCAACTGGTCGCGGTGTTGATCAGGACCCGTCGCGCGTACGGCTCGACGGCCTCGATCTCACCGAGCCGCCGCCAGGCCAGGTACGTCTTGGTCAGCGCGGTTTGCAGCAGGTCCTCTGCCGTGGCCCAGTCCCCGGCCAGCAGGTACGCGGTGCGAAGCAGGGCCGCCGAGCGTGCCGCGACGAACTCCCGGAACTCCTCGTCCATCGAGTGCCTCGGCGCCACCTGTCGCCTCCCCCCGCCGTGTGACGGAAAGGCTGCCATAGCCAGCCGGTCAGGTCTATCGCGCGAATAGGTGCGATTCCATTCGAGGTTTGGACAGAATCCGATGTTCCGGGACAGAAGTCCACCGCGCCGGTGGGCAAGGTCACGCCCCGTCGTCGGCCTTGGCCTCCTCGGCCTCCTTGCCCAACCGCGCCTCGACAGCCTGCGGCTCGTACATCTCCTCGACCACGCGCAGGTAGAGCTCGTTCGGGTTGGGCAGGTACTTGATCTCCCGAAGCGCCTGCTCCTGACCGGCGGACTCCAGCACGAACGTGCCGTAGTTGAGCGCCCGACCGAGCGGGGACTGCTCGTATTTCATATCTGTCACGCGCAGCAGCGGCATCATCGCGACCCGCCGGGTGATGATGCCATTGACCACCATCACCCGCTTATTGGTCAGGATGAAGCGGTCGAAATACCAGTCGGCCACCTTCCAGGCCACCCAGCCCATGATCGCGAGCCAGACCAGGACGGAGAGCGTGGTCAGGGTGCCGCCACCCTCACCCGCCAGCCAGCCGGCGAGGTAGCCCAGCACGAAGGTGGCCAGGAGGCCGACCAGCAGCGGAGTGGCCAGCGAGATCTTGTGCCGCTTCCACTCGCCGCGGTACCGCTCGGTGGGGAAGAGGTAGCGGGCGACCAGCGCCGTCGGCTCGTCCTCCAGCGGCAGCACCCGGCGCGGGCCGAGGGGCATCCCGGAGGCGTCGACGCGGAGGCCGGCCAACTCCTCCTCGGAGATCTCCGGACCGTCGTCCGGGTCCCGGACCCAACCACGGGTGCCGGCCCGACGCTCCTCGCCGTATCCCATGCCGTCCGGGTAGCCGGGATCGTCCGCATAGGACGGTCCGGCGGAGTAGCCCGGCCCGGGGCCGAACTCGGGCCCGTCATCGGGTCGGACCCGGGGGATCGGCTCGGTGTCCCGCTCACGGCGGCGACGCTCGGCGTCGTCCTCGGGCTCAGGGGGTTCACCCGACGGATTGCCCATGGGCGGCTAGGCGACGAGGTCGGTGAAGAAGTCGCCGAAGCCCTGGGCGACGTCCAGGATGCTGCTCCCCAGCGACTTGAAGACGTCGGCGGCGGAGTTCGGCTGGTAGGCGATGAAGAAGATCAGGAAGGCGATACCGCCCCAGGTGAAGACCTTTTTAAGCATGGCGGGCCATCCCTCCGTGCGGTACCGGGCTGCGAACCGCGGCAAAACCCAGAGTATCAGTCGGCTGTCCTACGGTGAATACACCGCGTACGCTCTCCGCCTCGGCGCGGTCGGCCATTTCAGACCCTCCCGTGCAGGTAGGGGGACGGAGCACCGTACACAAGCTCAGATGGTGTCCACTCGGCAAGGTCGTGGAGGACCACGTCTTCCGCGAGGAGGTAACCTGCGCTTGCCGGCCAGGTTATCGCATAGAGCCAGATCCCCCGAGCTTCGCCGGCGTAGGCGCTCCGGTCTGTCGGAGATTTGACTGCCCACAGTGGAGTCGGGTGTCCGCCGGCGGTGACCTTGGCAGGTGCGACCCGCTCCGCGTGCCCGGGTCCCGCCTCGGTCAGCGCGTCGGTGAGCTCGGGGCCGGGATCGATGCCGGTGGTGCCGGCGAGCCGGGCGCCCAGCCCGACGCCGGGCTCCTCGGCCACCAGCACCAGGTCGGCCGGCCCGCCGCCGAGTGGGCTCGGCCCACTGCAGGCCACCGCCGTCGCCCGTACCCCGCTCCGGTCGTCGCCCGCCCAACCGACCCCGGTGATGGTCCACGCCGACGGGAGCGGCCACGGGCACCAGAGCGGTACCGGAGGGGTCGACGGGTCCGCCCGGTCGACACGGTCCACGAGGCCCGGCACCCGGTCCACGGTCGGGTCGGCCACGGGGTCCGCGATGATCCGCTCCACCGTGCTGGCCACGATCTCCGGCCCGATGTGCTCCGCCACGTGCAGCGGGGCGACCGGACCGCAGTGCGGACAGCGCCAGGCGGAGTGCATGAGGCCGGGCGGTCGGACTTGACCGCCGCAACGTGGACAGCTCACCGCAACACCCACGAGAACTACAGTCGTCGTACCAGTGCCCCCGAGTCAAGCGAACCGGCTCTTTTGGCCCATCTCCGTACGCCGGGGACGTCTCTGGGCGCGGAGGCGGAGGAGGCGCGCGGTCGTCGTCGAAGCCGGCGGATCATCCCGGCTGGTCCGGCGGCGGGCCGCCGTACGCCCGGATCCAGGCGTGCATGGCGATCCCGCTGGCCACCCCGGCGTTGATCGACCGGGTCGAGCCGTACTGGGCGATGGAGAGGATCTGTGCGCAGGCCGCCCGGGCCGGCGCGGAGAGCCCCGGCCCCTCCTGCCCGAAGATCAGTACGCACCGACGGGGCAGGACGACGCTCTCCAGCGGCCGGGACCCGGGCAGGTTGTCGATCCCGACCACCGACAGTTCGTGTCCGGCGGTCCAGTCGAGGAACGCCTCGATCGTCTCGTGGTGGCGTACGTGCTGGTACCGGTCGGTCACCATGGCGCCACGCCGGTTCCACCGGCGCCGGCCGACCACGTGCACCTCGGCGGCGAGGAAGGCGTTCGCGTTGCGGACCACCGTGCCGATGTTGAAGTCGTGCTGCCAGTTCTCGATCGCCACGTGGAAGTCGTGTCGTCGGAGGTCGAGGTCGGCGACGATCGCCTCCCGCCGCCAGTACCGGTAGCGGTCGACCACGTTGCGGCGGTCGCCGTACGCCAGCAGTTCCGGGTCGTACCGGGGGTCGGTGGGTGGCTCGCCGGGCCAGGGGCCCACCCCGACCTCAAGCTCCACCTCGACACCCTCCACGGTCTGCAGAGGGTACGGGCCGCCGTCCGGTCGGCCGATCGCAGGTCCGGACCCTCTCCCCCGGCCCGATCCCTGCTCCGCGGGTCGGTCCCCGGCGGGCAGCGGGTCAACCGGTCGGGCGTAAGCCCAGCGCCTCACCGAGCCGGTCCAGCAACTCGCGCTGCTCGGGTTCGACCGGGTCGCCGAACGGCCGGGGTCGGCCGTCGGGGCCGGCGGCCCGGCACACCCGTGCCGCGACGGACTGCACCCACTGCCGGTACGCGGCGGAGTCCGCCGGGTCAGCGTGCCGGGCCAGTGTCGCGACCACCGTCCGGCAGGATCGGAGCAGTTCCCGCAGCCCTCCGTCGGCGTGGTGGGCACGCACCGGGGCGGAGTGCCCGTCGTCGGACTCCGCGTAGATGGCGGCGACCACCGCACGGACGAGTTCGCTGTCGAAGGCCCGACCGGCGGCGATGCCGTCCAGTCCCGCCAGGCCCTCGGCGACGGTCCGGGCCGGGTTGCGCGGACTGGTCGACGAGGCCGCCACGATCACCCGGCCGGGCAGACGGATGAGCAGCCGCCATTCCTCCGGGGAGTAGGCGGCCGTGGCGGCCAGCCGGGCGTCGCGCGTGGTGCCGCCGGCGGGTTCTGGAGCTGTGGCGCCGGCCGGGTCCGGGGATCCGGTGTGACTCATCGCGGCCTCCCGGAGTCAGCATATGCGGCTCTCGTGGGAAGGGTCCCGTTCTGCCCGGAAAGTTCCATCGGTGGGTCCACCGCGTTCCGGCGACCGCCACCGGCGGTCGCCGCGCCTGCCGCGGGTTCACGATCGGCCGACCCGCGCCACCCGGAGGCGGTGCGTTAGTCAGCGTTAAGGGAACTGGGGGATTCAAAACAACCCCGGACGCAATGAGCGGCGGGGCCCTCCCCGGCGCCCGCCGCCCACGCTCTGATGGGAAAGATTCTGCCCGATCACACCCGTCCCGCAGAAGAGTCCGGAAGGAGATCGGGCTCACAGTTATCTTTTTGTAACGTTACCGAACGTGAGGATCCGTACGCGACCAGCCATCCCATATGTCACCTGTTTCCGCTTGCCAAGCCGCAAATTTCCCGATCACAACCGGACTGGCCAGCGGATCAGCTGGAAACGCTCCCATAACTGGCGGTGATGGGACTGTGTCGTCGATGTTTCACCCCCGCCTGGCATCGCCGAGGGATCCGCGTCGATGCCCGCCGCGACGTGACGCGCCCCACGATGACCGTTTCAACCCCCGGTGACAGGGAATTCACGGAGGATGGAACGAGTTCCCCCAGGAGCAAGTTCAATTGCGGTGATCGGAGTGATCAATGGCGACCGTTGAGCTGACCACAGCCAACTTCGACGAGGTGACCGAGCAGCCGGGCATCGTGTTGGTCGACTTCTGGGCCGACTGGTGCGGTCCGTGCAAGCGGTTCGCCCCGATCTACGAGCGCTCCTCGGAGAAACACGAGGACGTGGTCTTCGGCAAGGTCGACACCGAGGCGCAGCAGGACCTGGCCGTCCGGTACGGCATCCAGTCCATCCCCACGATCATGGCGGTCCGCGACGGCGTGGTCGTCTTCGCCCAGCCGGGGATGCTGCCCGAGTCGGCGCTGGAGTCGCTGATCGAGCAGGTCCAGGCGTTGGACATGGAGGACGTCCGCAAGCAGTTGGCGGACCACGAGCACAGCCACTGACCTGACCTGACCGGGCGGCCCGCCGCCCGCACCAGATCTGTCGCGCCGGCCGGATCCCGACCTCGGGGTCCGGCCGGCGGTGTCTGACCCCCGGCTCCGGCCGGACCCCCCTCTGGAGGCAGGACACCGGCGCCGATCCGGGACGTACGGAACCGGCCGGAGCGCGTAGGGTCTCGTGGCGATGGACGCGTTGACGAGGCGGGGCCGTACCCTGCGGGTCGGCATCACCACCCTGGTCGGTGCCGTCCTGCTGGCCGGCACCCTCTGGGGGCAGGACGACCACTTCCCGTTCGGGCCGTTCCGGATGTACGCCGGATCCAACCCACCGAACGACCCCGCCCCGGACACCCGGGTCGAGGGGGTCGACCGCACCGGCTCGGTGATCGCGCTGGACCAGGCCAACACCGGGATCCGCCGGGCGGAGATCGAGGGCCAGCAGAGCCGCTACGTCGCCGACCCCACCCTGTTGCGGCAGGTCGCCGACGCGTACACGGACCGGCACCCGGGATCGCCCGAACTGGTCGAGGTCCGCATCGTGATCCGTTGGTACGGCGTCCGGAACGGCCAGCCGACCGGGACGTACGTCGACGAGACGACGGTCAGCTGGCGGGCGTCATGACGTACCGGACGTTGCCGGCCGCGATCTCGCGGTGGCTGACCGAGCCGGTGCCGCGGGGTCGGATCGCCGCCTTCCGCACCCTCGTCTACCTCTTCGTCGCCGCCGACCTGGTGATCTTCACCCCGTGGGTACGTCACAAGACCGACATCCCCGGCGAGCTGTACCAACCGCTCCTGGTCGGCCGGCTGCTCCCGCTGCCCACTCCGAACCCGCTGCTGGTCGAGGTCATCTTCTGGGCACTGCTGCTGCTCTCCCTCGCCGCCGCGACCGGGCGCGCGCCCAGGGCCCTCGGCTGGCCGGTCTTCCTGCTCTACTTCGAGTGGATGATCATCGCGATGAGCTACGGGAAGGTCGACCACGACCGGTTCGCCTTCCTGGTCGCCCTCGCCGTACTGCCCACCGCCGGTCGGGCCCGGCACGGCGACGGGGAACGGACCGAGGCTGGCGGCTGGGCGCTGCGGGTCACCCAGATCGCCGTGGTCTGCACGTACTTCCTGGCCGCCTGGGCCAAGCTGCGGTTCGGCGGCATCGAGTGGCTGACCAGTTCGGTGCTGGCCAGGGCGATCATCCGGCGGGGCACCGAGCTGGCCGACCTGATCGCCCAGGTGCCCTACCTGTTGATCGCCGCCCAGTTCGGCATCATCGCGTTCGAGCTGCTCAGCCCGCTCGTTTTTGTCGTCTCAGCCCGCTGGCGCCAGGCGGTGGTCGCCTTCTTCTACTCGTTCCACCTGGTCACCTTCGCCACCATCACGATCTCGTTCGCCCCGCACCTGGTGGCGATGACCAGCTTCCTCGAACTGGAGCGGCTCCGTCCGATCGACCGGCTCGTCCGGTGGCGGGCCCGGCGGTCAGGCGGCGACGCCGGGCCAAACCGAATCGGCGAGCCGCGGCCCGCCGGGCCAAACCGAATCGGCGAGCCGCAGCCTGTGGCACCGTCCGTCGAGGCCGCCGACCCGCCCGGCACCGTCGGTTCGCCCGCCAACTCCGGCGGAATCGGCGGCCCGGCCGTCCCGCCGGAAGCCCCGCCGGTTCAGCCCTCGCCGGCCGTGCCGTAGAGCCGGTCCCGGGTCGCCTGGGGCAGCGCGCAGGCGGCGGTACCGCCGGGGAGCCGGTGCCGGTTGCGGGCCACCCAGCGGTACGTCGGCCAGGCCACCGCCCGGACCGGCGGCAGCCGCAGTGCCGCGCCCAGCGCCCGCCAGCCCGGCCGGCTCGTACCGAGCAGTCTCGCGATCGCGTCCGGCCCGGCCGCGCGTACGCCGTCGGTGCCGACCCACCAGACCGCCTCGTCGCACTGCTCGACGGTCAGCCCGAGTTCCTTGAGGTCGGCGAACTGCCAGGGCAGCACCCGGACTCCGGTCGGGATCCGCCGGTCGATGAAGTCCGCGCACTTGCTGCAGAAGGCGCAGTCGCCGTCGTACACGAAGGTGGCTCGGTCCATGGGACCATCCTCCTCCGTCCGGAGGTCGCCGGCTAATCCACGTGGGCCAGGTAACCGGCCAGGGTCCGCGCCAGGATCTCGGTGCCCGGTCGGGCCCAGAGCCCGGCGTGGAAGACCTCCACCTCGATCGGCCCGGTGTAGCCGGCCGCCTCGACCGCGTCCCGGAACCGACGCAGTTCGACGCAGCCCTCGCCGGGCAGCCCCCGACCCAGCAGCACACCCTCGGGCAGCGGCGTGATCCAGTCGGCGACCTGGAAACAGGCGATCCGGTCCTCCCGACCGGCCCGGGCGATCTGCGCCCAGACCTGGTCGTCCCACCAGAGGTGGTACGTGTCCACCACCACCCCGACCACGTCGGCCGGGTACGGCGCGGCCAGGTCCAACGCCTGGCCCAGGCTCGCCACCACACACCGGTCCGAGCAGAACATCGGATGCAGCGGCTCGATCGCCAGCCGTACCCCGGCGGCGCGGGCGTGCGGCACCAGTGCCCCGATCGCCTCACCGACGTGTGCCCGGGCGGCGTCCAGGTCCCGGCTGCCCTCGGGCAGTCCGCCCGAGACCAGTACCAGCACCGGTGCCCCGAGGACCGCCGCCTCGTCGATGGCGCGCCGGTTCTCGTCGTACCAGTCGGGGGTGTTGAAGAAACCACCCCGGCACAGTGAGGTGACCGCGAGCCCGGCGTCGCGGACCAGTTCCGCGGTCTTGTCCAGGCCGTACGCGTTGGTCTCCTCCCGCCAGAGGCCGAGCTGGCCGACCCCGGCCTCGACGCAACCGGCGACGAGTTCGGGGATCGGCCAGTACTTGGCGGTCGCCTGGTTGAAGGAGAAGCGGTCCGGCGCCGTCACGCCGACTCGCCTTCCGTCCGCAGCTCGGGGATCTCGACGCGCCGGCCCTCGCGGGCGGAGGTCAGACCGAGCTCGGCCAGCTGAACCCCGCGCGCGCCGGCCCAGAGGTCCCAGCTGTACGGCTCGTCGAGGACCACGTGCCGCAGGAACAGCTCCCACTGGGCCTTGAAACCGTTGTCGAACTCGGCGTTGTCCGGGACCACCTGCCACTGTGACCGGAAGTCCTCGGTCGCCGGCAGGTCGGGATTCCAGACCGGCTTCGGGGTGCTGGCCCGGTGCTGGATCCGGCAGTTGCGCAGCCCGGCGACGGCGCTGCCCTCGGTACCGTCCACCTGGAACTCCACCAACTCGTCCCGGTAGACCCGGACCGACCAGGAGGAGTTGATCTGGGCCACGATCCGGCCGTCCTGGCCGGGGCGCTCGATCTCGAAGATGCCGTACGCGGCGTCGTCGGCGGTGGCGTCGTAGCGCTCGCCGGCCTCGTCCCAGCGCTGCGGGATGTGCGTGGTGACGTGCGCGCTGACCGAGGCGACCCGGCCGAAGATCTGCTCCAGCACGTAGTGCCAGTGCGGGAACATGTCGACGGTGATGCCGCCGCCGTCGGCGGCCCGGTAGTTCCAGGACGGCCGCTGGGCCTCCTGCCAGTCGCCCTCGAAGACCCAGTAGCCGAACTCGCCGCGCACCGAGAGGATCCTGCCGAAGAATCCGCCCTTCACCAGCCGGTCGAGCTTGCGCAGACCGGGCAGGAAGAGCTTGTCCTGGACCACGCCGTGCTTGATGCCGGCAGCGTCGGCGAGCCGGGCCAGCTCGACCGCGCCGTTGAGGTCCTCGGCGGTCGGCTTCTCTGTGTAGATGTGCTTGCCGGCCTCGATCGCCAGCTTCAGCGCCTTCTCCCGCTGGGCGGTCACCTGGGCGTCGAAGTAGATCTGCACGTCCGGCCGGGCCAGCGCGGCGGCCAGGTCGGTGGTCCACTCGGTCAGACCGTGCCGGTCGGCGATCTCCCGCAGCTTCGTCTCGCTCCGGCCGACCAGCACCGGTTCGGGCCAGAGCCGGGTGCCGTCGGGCAGCGGCAGCCCGCCCTGCTCGCGGAGGGCGAGCAGGGACCGGACCAGATGCTGTCGGTAGCCCATCCGGCCGGTCACCCCGTTGAGCACGATGCCGATCGTCGTACGGGCCATACGTCGCCTCCTCAGGCTGGCTGATCCGCGCCGCTCGCCGAGCCGGGTGGGACGGGTGGGTGGGGGCCGGCGGGCGCGGTGGTCGTAGCGCGGAAGTTCCGGTGCCCGAGCGGGCCGGTAAGCGCTTTCCTGCGTACGCTACCGAGCGTCCTCCGGTTCGGGCAAGGGGCCACGGATCACGTCGCTGCCGAAAGACCGGTGCGGGACCGCGCTATCCTCACCTGCAACCCGGTCACCGGATGCGCGGGAAAGGGACTGGAGTCCATGGCCACACTGGCGGATGTCGCACGGCGAGCCGGCGTGTCCCCCGCCACCGCGTCCCGGATCATCAACGGCAGCCCCAAGCCGGTCACCGAGGCGTTGCGCGAACGGGTGCTCGCCGCCGTCGAGGAACTCCAGTACGTGCCGAACGCGCACGCCCAGCAACTGGCCCGCAACCACCGCAGCGCGGTCGGCGTCATCGTGCACGACGTCTCCGACCCGTACTTCTCGGAGATCACCCGGGGGCTGCAGCGGGTCGCCACCGAACACGGCCGCCTCGTCATCATCTGCAACACCTACCGCGACCCCGACCGGGAGCTGGAGTACGTCGAACTGCTCCGGGCCAACCAGGCCGCCGCGATCATCCTCGCCGGCTCCGGGTACCACGACGAGGAGTTCACCCGCACCCTCGACGCGAAACTGCGGGTCTACCAGGCCACCGGCGGTCACGTCGCGGTGATCGGCCGGCACGAGCACAGCGGTCACGCCGTCATCCCGGCCAACGAGGCGGGTGGGCACCTGGTCGGCACCGAACTGTTCGGGCTCGGCCACACCCGGATCGGCGTCGTCGCCGGCCCCCGCCACCTCACCACCACCACGGACCGGCTCGCCGGGCTGCGCCGGGCCGCCCGGGAACACGGCCGGAAACTCTCCACCCGGCAGATCGTCTACGGCGACTTCGACCGGGCCGGCGGGGCCAACGCCACCGCCGCGCTGCTCGACGCCGAGCCGGAGATCACCGCCATCGCGGCGTTGAACGACTCGATGGCGATCGGCGCCCTGGCCGTACTGCGGGAGCGGGGCATCGAGGTGCCGGGGCGGATCAGCGTGATCGGCTTCGACGACATGCCGATCGCCCAGGACGTCACCCCCGCGCTCACCACCGTCCGGTTGCCGTTGGCCGACATGGGCGCCCGGGCGATGACCCTGGCCCTGCAGCCGCCGGAACCGTTGAACACCCCGCAGATCGAACACGTCAGCGCCGTACTGGTGCGTCGGGAGAGCAGCGCCGGACCTCCCCCGGCTCTCGGCTGAGAACGTACGCCGCACCGGGTGGGTGGGTCGGCGCGTGTCGCGGTTGCGCGGCTCGTCGTACATGTGTTCGAATACTGGCCATGCGCTGGGAAAACCTGTCATCGGCTCCCCACGATGACGCGGTGGCCCCGCCGGGGGCGGCGCCAGTGGCAGGGGCGGTGCCGTCAGCCCTGCCACTGGCGCTGCCCGGCGCCGTCACCCGCACCTTCGACACTCCCGGCTTCGCCGGCATGACCTTCCACGAGATACGCGCCAAGTCGATCATCAACCGGGTGCCGGGCACCTCCCGGGTGCCGTTCGAGTGGACCGTCAACCCCTACCGGGGCTGCAGCCACGCCTGTGTCTACTGCCTCGCCGGCGACACCCTGATCCTGCTCTCCGACGGTCGCACCCGCCCCCTGGCCGAGCTGCGGGTCGGCGACGAGATCTACGGCACCGTCGCCCAGGGCAACCACCGGCGCTACGTCCGTACCGAGGTGCTGGCGCACTGGTCGACGGTGAAACCGGCCTACCGGATCGTCCTGGCCGACGGCACCGAATTGACCGCCAGCGGCGACCACCGGTTCCTCACCCCGCGCGGCTGGAAACACGTCACCGGCGCGCCGCCGGGCGAGCCACCCCGTCCCTACCTGGCGATCACCGACAGTCTCGTCGGCACCGGCCGGTCCGGTGCCGACGCCGCCCCGGCCGGAGCCGGCGACCGGCTCGACGGCACGGTCCTCAGCGACCGGACGGCGCTGCGGATCCGCCGGATCGAGCCGCTCGGGCAGGAGCTGACGCTCTACGACATCACCACCGGCACCGGCGACTTCATCGCCAACGGCGTGGTCAGCCACAACTGCTTCGCCCGCAACACCCACACCTACCTCGACCTCGACCCCGGCCGCGACTTCGACAGCCAGGTGATCGTCAAGGTCAACGCCGGCGAGTTGGTCCGCCGCGAGCTGGCGGCGCCGAAGTGGCGGGGCGGGCACATCGCGATGGGCACCAACGTGGACTGCTACCAGCGGGCCGAGGGCCGGTACCAGCTGATGCCGCAGATCCTGGCCGCGCTGCGGGACTTCGCCAACCCGTTCTCGATCCTGACCAAGGGCACCCTGATCCTGCGGGACCTGCCGTTGCTCCGGCAGGCGGCGGAGGTGACCCAGGTCGGTCTCTCCGTCTCGGTCGGTTTTGTCGACGAACGGATCTGGCGGTCCGTGGAGCCGGGCACCCCGAGCCCGCGACGCAGGTTGGACGTCGTACGGCGACTGACCGACGCCGGCTTCGCGGTGGGCGTACTGATGGCACCGATCCTGCCCGGGCTGACCGACACCGACGACGCGATCGGCTCGACGGTGGCCGCGATCGCCGAGGCCGGGGCGGCGAGCGTGACACCGCTGCCCCTGCACCTGCGCCCCGGAGCACGACAGTGGTACGCCGCCTGGCTGGCCCGGGAGTTCCCGCGACTCGTGCCGCGCTACCGGGAACTGTTCGGCAACGGCTCCTACCTGCCGCAGGAGTACCAGCGGGAGGTGACGGCCCGGGTCCGGATCGCCGCCCGACGGCACGGTCTGCACCGCCCCGAGCCGGGCGAGGCCCGTCAGGTGCCGCCGAGACCCGCTCCGGCGCCCGTCGCCGAGCAGCTCAGCCTGCTCTGACCACACCCGACCTGATCCGACCAGCGAATCAGCGTGCTCCGAGTACGCTGCCGGCCGAGGCCGAGTACGCCTCCCGGGCGTCGAGCAGTTCCTCCCAGTGCTCCTCCGCCCATCCTCCCAGTGCTCCTCCGCCCAGTTGCAGAGCGCCGCCATCGGTCCTCGCAACAGGCTCAGGCCCAGCGAGGTGAGCGCGTACTCGGTGTGCCGGACCGGCCCCGGCCGGACGGTGCGGCTGATCAGGCCGTCGCGTTCGAGGCCCCGCAGCGACCCGGTGAGCACCTTCGCGGTGATGCCGCGCAGCGGAACCCTCAGTTCGGAGAAGCGGCGGGGGCCGCCTTCGAGACAACGGAGGACCATCCCGGCCCACTTGTCCCCGGTCCGGAGCGGCACCAGGCCGGACGGGCAGAGCGGGTCGAACATGTCCGGGCGCAGCGGCTGCTGAGACATGGTGTCACGGTAGCCGGTATCCGAACGGTAACCACCGACGTGGATACCGTCGGCGACCGGTCGGGCAACCGGGCCCGGCCGGTGACCGGAGGGTTGTCGGATGAGCAGGATCGTGGTCTTCGGTGCGGGTGGTCGCGGTGGGCGGGCCGCCGTCGAGGAGGCACTCCGGCGGGGGCATCGGGTCACCGCCGTCGTACGGGACCCGGGCCGGCACCCGGACCTGACAACCGGGGACGTACGGGTCGTCGCCGGCGACGTCACGAGCGCCGACGACGTCGCGCGGATCGCCGCCGGGCACGATGCCGTGATCAGCAGCGTCTACGACCCCGCTGTCGCGCCCGACGTCTTCTTCACCGCCGCCGCACGGGCCCTGCTGACCGGGCTGGCCCGGGCCGGGGTGCCCCGGCTGCTGGTGGTGGGGCTGGCCTCGGTGCTGCCGAACGCCGACGGAACGCCCCTGATGGACACGCCCGGGTACCCGCAGGAGTACCGCTCCTTCTTTCTCGGGCACGCCGCCGGAATGGACGTGCTCGTCGCCGCCGACGGGACGGACTGGCTGGTGGTGAGTCCGGCCGGTGACTTCGACCACGGCGGCACCCGGACCGGGCGGTACCGTACGGCACCGGCCGAGGCGACCAGCCGGATCTCATACGCCGACTTCGCGATCGCCCTGCTGGACGAGATCGAGACCCCGACCCGGCACCGTACGCACGTCGGTGTCGAGGAGGGCTGACGGAGCTACAGTCGCGGGGTGCGTGACGCTCAACAGATCCTGGCCGACGCTCAGGTGATCGCCGTCGTCGGTGCCTCCCGCGACCCGTCGAAGCCGGCACACAGCGTGCCGCTGCAGATGCAGCGGCACGGCTGGCGGATCATCCCGGTGAACCCGCAGGCGGACGAGCTCTTCGGGGAGAAGGTCTACCGCTCGCTGGCCGAGATCCCGCACCCGGTCGACCTGGTCGACGTGTTCCGCCCCGCCGAGGACGCGGTCCAGGTGGTGCGGGACGCGGTCGCGATCGGCGCACCGGCGGTCTGGCTGCAGCTCGGCATCGTCTCGGCGGAGGCCCGGCGGATCGCCGAGGAGGCCGGCGTCGACTACGTCGAGGACCGCTGCCTGGTGGTGGAACGGGCCATCGGCGGCCTCTCCCGCCGCGCCTGAGCCGGCACCGCTCGCCACTGCGCCGGCCGCCGCTCATCGCCGAGCCCGTCGCCCGCCCGCCGTTTCCGCTGGTCGCGCTTTCAGCGACACGGGACGGACTATCTCGG
Source organism: Plantactinospora sonchi (assembly GCF_036422035.1). Classification (NCBI taxonomy): domain Bacteria; kingdom Bacillati; phylum Actinomycetota; class Actinomycetes; order Micromonosporales; family Micromonosporaceae; genus Plantactinospora; species Plantactinospora sonchi. Next base: position 33,945 of record NZ_JAZGQK010000011.1, on the reverse strand, counting down.
CAATCCCGGAGAAAAGGGAGCATCGGGCGGTAGCGTCTCTGGGCGAGGAGGGCAAACTGATGAGCTACCCAGGCCCCGGCGAGCCCCAGGACCCCGAGGAGTCCGCGCGACCGCCGGGACAGTCCTCGGGTCAGCCGGGCGGGCAGCCCGGCCCGCAGGACCAGCCCGGCGAACAGCACCAACCGGGCCCGCCCGGCGGCTACGGCCAGCCCGGCTACCACGGCGACCCTGGCCAGTACGGCGACGCCGGCCGGTACGACCAGCCCGGCGGCTACGGCCAACCCGGGCAGTACGGCCAACCCGGCGGCTACGGCCAGCAGGGCCAGTACAACCAGTACGACCAGTACGGCCAACAGGGCGGCTACGGACAGCCCGGCCAGTACGGCCAACAGGGCGGCTACGGACAGCCCGGCCAGTACGGCGAGTCACGCGGCGTCAACGTACTCGCCATCCTGTCGCTGGTCTTCGCGTTCGTCTTCGCGCCCGCCGGCATCGTGCTCGGACACCTGGCCCGCCGCCAGCTCGCCCGCAGCGGCGAGCAGGGCGGCCAGCTGGCGCTCTGGGGTCTGATCCTCAGCTACGTCTTCACCGCGCTGTACGTGATCCTGTGCTGCGGGTGGCTCGCGCTCGGCCTCTGGGCCGGGTCGGACGGCAACGGCGGAACCTACTAGGGCGGAGCGGCGCCGGGCGGCCGCCCGGCGCTCCGACCTGCCGGCTGTCTAGCGGAACTCCGCCTCGCGCACGCTGTTGCCCCCGTCCACCACCAGCATCTGTCCGGTGATGTACGACGCGGCCGGCGAGCAGAGGAAGGCGATCGCGGCGGCCACCTCGTCCGGCGTACCCGGCCGGCCGACCGGGGTGTCGAGCCCCTGCTTCAGCTCGGCCATCGTGGACGCCGCGGTGTAGATCTTGCCGGGAGCCACCGCGTTCACCGTCACCCCGTCGGCGATCATCTCCAGGGCCAACGCCCGGGTCAGCCCGACCACGCCGGCCTTCGCCGCCGCGTACGCCGCCTCGGTCGGTAGGGCGTTGACCGGGCCGGCGGTGGCGGCCAGGTTGACGATCCGACCCCACCCACGCTCGGACATCCCACTGATGAACGCCCGGCTGCACAGGAACGCGGTGGTCAGGTTCCGTTCGATCTCCCGGTGCCACTCGTCGTAGCTCAACTGGACAACCGGCCGGAGCACCTCCGGGCTGGCCCGACTCGCCAGGCCCGCGTTGTTGACCAGCACCTCGACCTCGCCGAGTTGCTCCACGACCGCATCCGCGAGCGCGCCGACCTCCGCCTCGTCGGTCAGGTCGGCGACGAATCCGATGGCACCCAGTTCGGCCGCCCGCTCGTGGATGCGACGGGTCGTCGAGACGATCGCCACCCGGGCACCCAACCCGCAGAGTCGCCGGGCGGTCGCGTACCCGATCCCGTCCGGGCTGCCGGCACCGGTGACCAGCGCGACCTTGCCGTCCAGCCGCATCGTCACCGGCTCGTCCTCGCCGGCCGGCAGTCCGGACCCGTTGTCGATGCTCTCCGAGACGCTGCTCTGCGGACCGGTACGGGTACGACGGGCCAACGCGGGACGCGTGGCGCCTCGGCGCGGACGGTTGCCCGCCCTGTCACCTGCGCGCGCTTCGAATACCATGCCCGCGATCCTGCCCCGTCCGGACGATACGGGCAATGCCGCACCGCCGACCGGGACCACCGGGTTGGCGGGCGACGACTACCCTGGCGACGCATCTCGCGTGGACGGAGTGAGCATCCCAGATGAGCGACCCTCAGCCGAGCAACTATCCCAGCGATCCCTCCTGGCAGGCGCCATCCCCGGCTGGCTATCCGGACCCGCCCCAGACGCCCACGTACCAGCAGTTCGAGCAACCGGGCCAGGCCACCGAGCCGGTTTCGCCGGTGACCTATCCGACAAGCGGTGATCCGGCGACCGCCGTCATGCCGCCCGGTGCCGTCCACTACCCGGTGCCCGGGTACCCGGCTCCCCCCGGCTACCCGGTGCCCGGCTACCCGTTCGTCGCCGCGCCCGCCACCAACGGAATGGCGATCGCCGCGCTGGTGGTCAGCATCGTCGGCATGTTGGGCATCTGCGCGTACGGCCTGGGTGGCTACCTCGGCATCGTCGGCGCCATCCTCGGCCACGTCTCGCGCAAGCAGATCCGGGAACGGGGCGAGGGCGGGGACGGACTCGCGATGGCCGGCCTGATCGTCGGCTGGATCGCCGGCGGCATCGCGGTGCTCGCCACCATCGGTTTCATCATCCTCGGCATCGTGGTGGCCAACCAGGACTCCGGCTCCAATTACTGAACCCCCTCATCAGCAGGAGACAGCGTGACTTCGCCCAACCCCGCCGATCCCACCAGCGGCGCCACCCCGGGAGCGTACGGAGAACCCACCTCCACGCCCTACGGCGAGCCCACCAGTGGCGCCGCCCCGGGGGCGTACGGCAATCCCGGCGCCGCCCCCGCGCCGTACGGTGCGGTGAACCCGACGCCCGCCTGGGCACCGGGCTACCCGCCGCCGTACGCGGGGCCCAGGCCGACCAACGGCATGGCGATCGCCTCCCTGGTCACCGGAATCGTGGCCCTGTTCAGCTGTTCACTGCTCGGCGGCGTCGCCGTCTACCTGGCCAAGCGGGCGCGTGAGGAAATCCGGACGAAGGGCGAGGAGGGCGAAGGTCTCGCCACCGCCGGTCTGGTCATCGGCTGGATCGGTGTCGGGCTCGGCGTGCTGACCCTCGTGTTCCTGCTCCTCTACTTCGGTGTCGTCGGATACGCGATCTTCTCCAGCACCAACACCTGAGCTGATCCCCGCCGGGCTGACCAGGACTGCCGCAGTCCTGGTCAGCCGGCGGGACCGGCAGTGGCCGCGCGGGCACGCCAGCGGCGTACCCGGCGGAACAGCAACCAGCCGACCAGCCCGAGGCCGCTGGTGACCAGGCCGCGCCACCACCACGGCCACGGTCCCCGGTCGGGGTCGCCCGGGTCACCGATCCGCAGATCCGGCAGCAGTCCTCCGGCGAACCACAGGTCGTTGACCCGCGCCGTTCTGCCGACGCCCTGACCGACCCGGGCGAGGGTACGCGTCGTGCCGTCCAGCGACTGTCGCACGATCTCGTAGTCCTCCGCCTCCACCCCGAGCAGCACCGCGTCCGACGACGTCCAGCCGAGCAGCGTGGTCCGGTGCGGCGTGCCGGCCCCCGCCGCCGGCAGCGGGGTGGGCGTCCCGGTCGTCCCGCCGGTGGCGTCGAGCAGGGCCAGTGCCCCGTGCGTCACCTCAAGCCGCTGTACGACCAGCCACCGACCGTCCGGCGACCAGGCGGCGTTGCTGTTGAGGTGGTAGCCCTCCGGCATGGTCAGGGTCCGCTGCCGGGTACCTGTCAGGTCGAGGATGTCGATCCTGCCGGCTTCCGTCGGCACGGCGAGCAGGGCACCGTCGGGCGAGACCGCGACCCTGTCGAACATGTCCGCCTTACGGACCCCCGGGAGTGGACTCACCTGCCCGTTGCCCACGTCGAGAATCACCAGCCGGGCGTCCGTCGACGACTCCTCCCCCCACGGCTGGTCACGAAGCTCGACCACCAGACGGGTTCCGTCCGGAGTCCAACTGAGCGGAAACGCGGCGGCGGGCGGGTCGAGCAGGAGTTCCCCAACCCGACCGGTCCCGAGGTCGACCAGGTCGAGGTGGTCGGTGACCCGGGCCGAGTCGGCGACCGCGACGCGACCACCGTCGGGGCTGAGCAGGGACTCGGCGGCGTGCCATTCGCCGTCCGGACCGGTGACACCCCGGTCCTCCGCCAGGTCGAGCCGGCGGTACGTCCGCCCGTCGGCACCGAGTACCAGCACCTGACTGGTGCCGAGCCGGGTACCGAGCGATCCCTGCCGGTAGAGCGCCACCGCCGGCCCGGGCGGGGACGTCGACACCGGGGCGGTGAGCAGCGACATCCCGGCGAACCGGGACGGCAGGATCGGGGCGTCCCCGGCGGCCGGAACGGAGTCCGCCCCGCCCAGACCCGGTACGCGCAGGCCGAGGCCGGGAGCCACGGTGGCCGAACCGAGCACGGTGAGCACCGCGAGCGCGGCGAGCACCGGCCCGGACCACCGGCTCGACATGAACCGGACCGGCCAGCCGCCCAGCGCCAGCCGCCGCCAGCCGCCCGCCCGCTGTCGATCACCAGCGGTACGGCGGGTGGCCGGGTCGCGCCGCCCCGCCCGGGCCCACAGTTCCTCGGCGGGCGGCGGTACGACGGTCAGCCCGTCCGCGACACCGCGCAGTCCCTCGCCGATCCGACGTTCGAGGTCAGTCGTCATTGAGCTGCTCCTGGAGGACGGCGAGGGATCGGTGCAGCAGCGACTTCACGGTGCCCGGTCGGCAGTTCAGCGCGGCGGCGATCTCGTCGATCGGCAGGTCGAGGTAGTAGCGGAGGAAAACCACGGAGCGCTGCCGTGGTTTCAGCCGGGCGAGCGCCGCCCGTACGGCGGTGGTGGTGCCGTCCGGCGGGGGCAGTGCCGACGCGGTCCACCGGGCGCTGTCACCGTGCCGGCGTTCCAGGATCCGACGCCGCAGCCACGAGTGGCACCGCGACACGACGGCCCGGCGCAGGTACGCCACGGGTTGCCGGACGTCGTCGCGACGACGCAACCATTCGATGAAGACGTCCTGCACCAGGTCCTCGGCGACGGTCCGGCTGCCGATCGTCACATAGGCCAGCCGGACCAGCGGGACGTAGTGCGCGGCGTACACCGCGTCGAAGGTCGGCTCCACCGGCGCCGAGGTCTGCACCAACACATGGTGAAGGCGCGCCGGTCAGGCGTTTCGTTGCACCGTCTCCGGCGTTGTCGGGTCGAACGTGGGAAGGCCGGCATCGGAGCCGGTCGGACTCGGGTCAGGGGCGGGCGGGCCCGGATCGGCCCGGACCCGGGTCAGGCGCGGACGGACCGACCTCCGACACGACCGGACCCAGGTCGGGCGCGGACGGACCGACCCCGGCCGGGCTGGGAGCCGGTTCCGGCACCGTGCGGCCGGCTTCGGAGGCGGCGCGGCGGGCGGCACGGGCCTCGGCGTGCAGCACGACGGCGACCCCGGCCAGCAGCAGCACCAGGCCGGGAAGCGCCGCGGCCCGGGGCACCTGTTCCAACCACAGCCAGGCGATCAACGCGGCGCCGGGCGTCTCCAGCAGGATGAGCACGCTGATCGTGGTCGCCGAGATCCGCCGCAACGCGTAGTTGAACATCGAGTGGCCGAGCAGTTGGGCGCCCGCCACCAGGCCCAGCACGGCGAGCCAGGTCGGCCCGTCGAAGCCGGTCAGTCGTACGCCGCCGACCAGACACACCACCAGCAGTACCAGGGAACACGTGCCGTAGCAGATGGTGGTGTACGTGATGGTGCTGGTGGTCCTGCGGGCCCGCTCGCCGAGTGCGGTGTACACCGCCGCCGCCATGCCGCCGCAGATGGCGAGCACGTCACCGAGGACCGCCTCGGCCGAGCCGACACTCAGGTCCGCCCCCACCGCCCAGACCGCGCCGAGCACCGCCACCCCGATGCCGACCCATCCGCCGACCGGCAGCCGCCTGCCCTGGCCCAGGGCGATCAACCCCTGCCAGACCGGCTGGGTCATCACCAGGGCGGTGGAGGTGGCCACCGCGGTCAGTTGGGCGCTCGGCATCCAGGTCGCGAAGTGCACGGCGAGGGCGAGACCGGCGAGTACGCAGAAACCGGCCTCGCGCCGCCCGGCTCCGCGCATCAGGGCGCGGAACTCGTGCCGACGGCGGACCAGCGCGAACGGCCCGAGCACACCGACGGAGAGGATGTTGCGCCAGAAGGCGACCGCCAGCGCGGGAGCGGCGGCGAACGCGATCAGCGGCGCGGAGGACGAAACCGCGACCACCGCGATCGCGACGGCGGCGACGCTGAGCATGTCGACCGGGTTTCGGGGCGGTGGAGCAGCGGGAGGCACGGAAAAATCCTCACATGTCACGGCGGGCCACTATCTGATCAACAAAGCGTTACCATCGACCGATCTCGCTCCGACAACCCCCGGTCCGGAGGCCTGCTCCCCCATGCCCACACACCGGTCCCGCCTGCCCGCGTACCGGGCGGTGCTCTTCGACTTCTTCGGCACCCTCACCTGCGCGATCCGACGCGGCGAGCAGCACGCCGAGGTCGCCGCGCTGCTCGGCTGCCGGCCCGAGATCCTGGCCGACGTCCTCGACGCGTCCTTCTATCCGCGGGCCAGTGGCGCGTTCGGCGACGCCACGGCCACCCTACGCTGGCTCTGTCAGAAGGCCGGCGGACGACCGGACCAGGCTGACCTCCCCGCTGCGGTCGCCGCCCGGGTCGAGGCGGTACGGGCCGACACCCGGCTCCGCCCTGAGGCGGTACCGGTGCTCCAGGCCGTACGTCGCCGGGGGCTGCTGACCGCCCTGGTCACCGACTGCACCCACGAGTTGCCCGCCTTCCTGCCGGAACTGCCGGTCGCCCCACTGCTCGACGTACGGGTCTGTTCGGTGCAGGTCGGTGCCTGCAAGCCCGATCCGGCGATCTACCTGGCCGCCTGCCAGCGGCTCGGCGTCGCCCCCGCGCAGTGCCTGTACGTCGGCGACGGCGGCAGCCAGGAGCTGACCGGGGCCGCCCGGACCGGAATGACCGCGATCCGGCTGGCGGCGCCCGATCTCGACCGCCATCTCGTCTTCAACGACGACATCGGATGGCAGGGCCCGACCCTCAGCTCGCTGGCCGAGCTGCCGGGCCTGCTGGACAGGCTCACCGCGCGCCCGGCGCTGCTCACACCGACCTGACGCACCGCCGGACCGGGTGCCGGGATGTCCGCCGGGTACCGCGTCGCGCCCCGGTGCGGCAGGATGCGGGATGTGACAGACAGTGGTGCCGAGCACGCCGGACCGCCGCTGGTCGCGGAGGCGATCAAGAAGGCCGCCGTGGCCTGGGTGGCGGTCGAGGGCCGTTCCCCGGTCGCGCTGTGGTGCATGCCGCTCGACGACGCCCTGTACGTCGTCACCGGTCCCGGTGAGCAGGCCGCTCCGGGCCTTGCCGACGCCGCCACGGCCGAGGTGACGATTCGCGGTGACCACGGTGGCCGGATCGTCACCTGGCCCGCCGAGGTGACCCGGTTGGCGCCGGAGGGCGAGCAGTGGACGACGGTGGCGCCCCAGTTGGCCGCCAAGCGGCTCAACGCCTCCGGCAGCCCCGCCGAGTTGGCGGAACGCTGGGCGGCGGCCGGATGCGCGGTCAGTCGGCTGGCCCCGAGCGGGGCACCGTCGGCGGCCGGCGGCACCCTGCCGGACGACTCCCTCGCCGCGCCGCCCCGGGAGACCCCGGCCGTCCGGCGGGCCGCCCGGCCGTTCCGGCTGCACCGGGTACGCCGCCGCTGAGACCCGGCCCACGACCGAGACCGGCGCCACACAGGCGAAGACGGCACGCCGGGGCCGAGACCGGCGCCACGCCGCCGAACGCGCTGCCGGGACGGCCACCGAGACCGACGCCACACAGCCGAACGCCGCGCGCCTCAAGGGGCTAGGCGCGCGGCGGGCTGCACCGATCGTCGCACCGTCCGGCCACGGCGTCTACGGCCGAACCGGCTATTCACCTACCCATGGCGGACACCCGATCTGCCCGCCGTGCCGCATCTTTCCGCTCACCGTCGCCGTCCGCTCCGGTCGGCCGGGCGGCCAGACGACGTAGCATTGCGACATGTCTGCTCCCGCCGTACCCGGTCCCCAGGCTGCCGCGTCCGTACCTGGCCAGGACGCCCGGTCCACGAGTGCCGTCGAGGAGGCGGTGCAGGCCGCGCTGGCCACCGTCGACGATCCGGAGATCCGCCGACCGATCACCGACCTCGGCATGGTGCGCTCCGCCACGGTCGGCGCCGACGGCGTCGTACGGGTCGAGTTGCTGCTGACGGTCGCCGGTTGTCCGCTGCGGGACAAGCTGCGTACCGACATCACCGCCGCGGTCGCCGCTGTCCCCGGAGTGACCGGAGTCGAGATCGACTTCGGGGTGATGAGCCCGGAGCAGCGCCAGGCACTGCAGGCCCGACTCCGGGGCGGCACGGCCACCCAGGAACCCGTGATCCCGTTCGCCCAGCCGGGGACCCGGACCCGGGTCTACGCCATCGCCAGCGGCAAGGGCGGGGTCGGCAAGTCCAGCGTCACCGTCAACCTGGCCGCCGCGCTCGCCGCCAAGGGCCTCTCGGTGGGCGTCGTGGACGCGGACATCTACGGCCACTCCGTACCCCGGATGCTCGGCGTCGACGGCCGGCCGACCCGGGTCGAAGACATGATCATGCCGCCCCAGTCGCACGGAGTGAAGGTGATCTCGATCGGCATGTTCACCGACGGGAACGCCGCGGTCGTCTGGCGCGGCCCGATGCTGCACCGGGCGCTGCAGCAGTTCCTCGCCGACGTCTACTGGGGCGACCTGGACGTACTCCTGCTCGACCTGCCGCCGGGCACCGGCGACGTGGCCATCTCCGTGGCCCAGCTGCTGCCGAACGCGGAGATCCTGGTGGTGACCACCCCGCAGACCGCGGCCGCCGAGGTGGCCGAGCGGGCCGGCGCCATCGCCCTGCAGACCCACCAGCGCCTGATCGGCGTGGTGGAGAACATGTCGTGGCTGGAGCTGCCGGACGGCAGTCGGATGGAGGTCTTCGGCGCCGGTGGTGGCGCGACGGTCGCCGAGTCGCTCACCAAGGTCATCGGCGCCCAGGTGCCGCTGCTGGGCCAGGTCCCGCTGGACACCCGGGTCCGCGAGGCGGGTGACGCCGGCACGCCGGTCGTGCTGGCCGAGCCGGAGTCGCCGGCCGCCCGGGCGCTGTCCGCGATCGCCGACCGTCTCGCGGTCCGGCGTGAGTCGCTGGTCGGCAAGCCCCTCAGCCTCCGGCCCGCCGGCCGCTGACCGGCGGCCGGCCGGTCAGGGTCAGGTGGCGTCGAGGTCGAAGTTGCGGCGCTGCTGCGGTGCCGAGGACACCTCGGCACCGGTGGACGTCGAGGTCGGGCCGCCGCCACCGGTCGCCCGGATGTCGGCCGCCGAGGCGACGTCGTCGATCTCACGGTGCACGTCGGTGAGGTCGGAGCGGAGCTTCTCGTAGGCGCCCTGCAGCGGCTTCCGGATCGCCTGCTCGTCTTCCTCACTGAGCAGGTGCTTGCGGATGAAGGCCTTCGGGTGCAGGTCCTCGAGCTGGATGTCGGTACCCAGTTCCCGGCTCAGGTCGCCGGTGGCGTTCTGGGCCATGTTCCGCAGGCTGCGCAACATCCGCAGTCCATCGCTGATCACGTTCGGCAGTCGGTCGCCGAAGATCAACAAGGCGACCAGCAGCAGTGCACCGATCTCCCACCAGTTCAGGTTCTCGAACACGGACGCCTCCTCATGCGGACCAGGGCAAGAGTACGCACGGCGACGCCCTCAACGGGAGGGGGAGGCGGTGAACAGCAGGCGGCAGCAGGTGCGATCGCCCTGTCCACCGCCGCGCAACCACCACCGGTGCCGGCTACTTGGCGTCCGCGGCGAGGGTCACCGAGGCACCCTGGCGCTCCGAGCCGCGGCGGTACTCGACACTGACCACCGAACCCGGCGCGTACTTGCGGACCAGCGCGATCAGGTCGCTCGGCTCCTCCAGCGGCTTCCCGTCGAGTTTGAGCACCACGTCACCGGCGCGCAGACCGGCCTCGGCGGCCGGACCACCCGGATCGACCGAGGAGATCCGTACGCCGCCCGTACCGCCTGTCCGGGCGCCACCGACCTGTGCGCCGATCACCGTACGACGGGCCTTGCCGGTGTCGATGATCTCCTGGGCCAGCCGCTTGGCCTGGTTGATCGGGATGGCGAACGCCAGCCCCACGTTGCCGGCGGTCTCCTCGTCGGCCGCCGGGGTCTGGATCACCGAGTTGACTCCGATGACCCGCCCGCCCCCGTCCACCAACGGTCCGCCCGAGTTGCCCCGGTTCACCGCCGCGTCGGTCTGGATCGCCGCGTAGTAGCGCACCTGTCCGCCGGGCTCGCCGTTGCGGAACGTCCGGTCCAGGGCGCTGACGATGCCGGCGGTGACCGTGTTCGCCAACGACAGCGGCGTACCGAAGGCAAGCACCGGGTCGCCGACCGCGATCGCGTCGGAGTCACCGAACTCGACCGGCGTCAAACCGGTCCGGGACACCTTGATCACCGCGATGTCCGACTCGGGGTCCTTGCCGACCACCTCGGCCGGAGCGGTGGAGCCGTCGTTGAAGACGACGGTCGCGGAGTCGGCACCCGCGCCGACGACATGGTCGTTGGTGATCACGTAGCCGTCCTGGGTCACCACGAATCCGGAGCCGAGGCCCACTCCACCGCTGCCGCTCACCCGTACCGTGACGACACTCGGCAGCACCCGCTCGGCGACGCCGGCCACCGAGTCCGGCGGCCGTTGCGCGGTGGCCGGCGGCTCGGCGCCGGTGGACCCCAGCGCGGTCGTCCCGCCCGCGCCGCCACGCACCGCGAACGCGTAGCCGAGCGAGCCGCCGAGCGCACCGGCCAGCATCGCGGTGACCAGCGACACCAGGAAGAACGGCGCGAGTCCGCGACGCGGCGCGGCGTCCGGGTCGGTGACCGGTTCGGGCGCGGCCCCGCCGGCCGACGCGGCCGAGGCCTGCACCACCACCGCCGTCGGGGTTCCCGGGTTGCGCCACGGGTCGTGCAACGCGTCCGACCACCACGGTGACGTTGCCGGATCCGGCGCGCCGGTGGGCACCGCCCGCGCGCCGACTGTCGGGCTCGACGACGGTGGGGCGTACCCCGGCGTCGCGGTCCCATCGGGCTGGCGCCAGTTCCAGCCGTCCGTCACGTTCGATGCCTCCCAGTCCGTCCCGGCCCGGACACCGCAGAGCGCGGGCGACCGCCTCCGGCCGCAGCGTCCGGGTTCCGCATCCAGGATCGCACGGATGGCTGAATACCGGTCATCGGTTCTCCGGGCCGTGCGGCCCCGGCGGCACGCCCCTGCCGATCACGTACCACGACCTCTTAGGCTCATACCCGCGACCAGCCCGCCCGGTCGCCGCCGTGCCCCCGATTCCCGCCCCGCCGCGCCAGCCACGCCCGACCGACACCGCGCCGATCCGCCGCACCGATCGCACCGCCGCCCAGCGCCCCGCTGCCGCCCGCGACACCAACACCCCGCCCCGCTTCCGCCCGGAGGTGCCCCATCGCCACGGTCGCCCGGTCAGTCAGCACGATGACCTCTCAAGCACTCCAGTTCGCCGAGGCGTACGTCGCCGAGGATCTTGTCCTGCGCACCGCGCGCAGCCTGGCCATCGAGGTCGGGCTCGACGCGGTCACCCCCGGAGTCGGCGCCACGCTGCGGCTGCTGGCCGCCGCCGGCAGCGCGCGGGCGGTGGTGGAGATCGGTACCGGCACCGGGGTGAGCGGACTCTGGCTGCTGCGCGGCATGCGCGCCGACGGCATCCTGACCACGATCGACGTGGAGACCGAACACCAGCGGATCGCCCGCCGGATCTTCCAGGAGGCGGGTTTCCCGTCCGGGCGTACCCGGATCATCACCGGGCGGGCGCTGGACGTGCTGCCCCGGCTCGCCGACGGCGCCTACGACCTGATCTTCGTGGACTCGGAGGTGGCCGAGTACAGCGCCTGCGTCGACGCCGCGCTACGGCTGCTGCGGCCCGGCGGCATGCTCGTACTGCACGGCGCGCTCGCCGCCGGGCGGATCGGCGACCCGGCGGCCCGCGACGTGGAGACGGTGACCGTACGGGAGGTGGTCAAGGCGATCCGCGAGTCGGAGGAGTGGACGCCGGCCCTGCTGCCCACCGGGGAGGGCCTGCTGGTCGCGGTGAAACGCTGAGCGGCGGCCGGGCAGCCGTCGGCCCCGGTCAGTCGGCCTGCTCGGCCAACCAGCGCAACAGCGTACGGACGCCCCAGCCGGTGGCGCCCTTGACCAGCTCGGCGTCGTGGCCGTCCGCCCAGGACGGCGCCGACATGTCCACGTGCACCCAGCGGTCGCGCAGTTCCCCGGTGAACTCCCGGAGGAACAGCGCGGCGGTCACCGAACCGGCACCCTGGTTCGGTGAGCTGTGCAGGTCGGCGATCTCGCTGCCCAGGTGTTCGGTGTAGTCCGCCGTCAGCGGCATCCGCCAGGCCCGCTCACCCGCGGCACCGGCGGCCGACAGCACCGCCTCCGCCAGCTCGTTGTTCTCGCTGTAGAGCGCGGCCGTACGCTTGCCGAGCGCGACCGAGTTCGCCCCGGTGAGGGTCGCCAGGTCGACGAGGAGGTCCGGCGCGAGCCGCTCCACCGCGTACGCCATGGCGTCGGCGAGGACCAGTCGGCCCTCGGCGTCGGTGTTGGTGCTCTCGCTGGTGACCCCGCCGTAGTGCCGGATCACGTCACCGGGCCGGTACGCCGCACCGCTGACCATGTTCTCGGCGAGCGGCGCCAGCGCGGTCACCCGGATCGGCAGGTTCAGTGCGGCGGCGCCGAGCGTCGCCGCCACCACGGCGGCCGCGCCACCCATGTCCTTGCGCATCAGCTTCATGCCCTCGCGCGGCTTGATCACGATGCCGCCGGTGTCGAAGGTGATGCCCTTGCCGACCAGGACGACGTGCCGCCGAGGGTCCGTCGGCCGCCAGCTCAGCTCGACCAGCCGCGGTCCCCGGGGCGATCCGCCGCCGACCGCGAGGAGGCCGCCGAAACCCTCGGCCGCGAGCCGGTCCGGTTCCCGTACCTCGACGGTCAGCCCGGGACGGCCGGCGGCGGTCGTGACCACCTGCTCGGCGAACCAGGCCGGGCTCTTGACCGAGGAGGGCATGTTGGTCAGGTCCCGGGCGAACCAGGTCGACTCAGCGACAACCCGGGCGGTCTCCAGCGCCGCCCGGTGACGCTCCGGGTCGGCGACCGCGAGGATCACCTCGACGAGTCCGGAGGCGCCGTCGCCGACGTCCTCCCGACCGGCTGCGGCGTCGGTCGTCCCGTTCCGGTCCGCCGGCGCCCGGAACCGGTACGACGCGAGCCACAGCCCTTCGGCGAGTCCGCGTACGGCGTCCGGATCAGCATCGACCGGAATCGCTAAAGTGATCGAACTCTCACGTGTGGCATTCCGGGCGAGGGCCGCTCCGGCGGAACGCCAACCGGCCTCGTCGCCGTCGCCGACGCCCACCAGGAACAGCCGGCCCGGGCTGAGCGACGGTCGGATCGACCGGTGCACGGCGCCGGCGCGACCGGGACGGTCGAGGTACGGGAGCAGCGCCGTCGCCTCGGCGGCCAGCTCGGCGGTCAGCGCCGGCCCGGTCGACCCGAACAGGCTCGCCGTCGCCGGACCGTCCGCCGCCTGGTCAGCCCCGGCCGCTCCCTGGTCAAGCCCGCCCGCTCCCTGGTCAGCCCCGCCCGCGGCGGTTCCACCCGCCGACGCCTGACCGGCACCGGTCGGGCTGTCGACCAGCCGGACGGGCAGGGCCAGGGCGTCGCCCCCGCCAGGTTCGACTTCCAGACGGATCGACAGCACGCCGACGTACCCCCAAGACGATGATGGATGGACCGTGCCGCCGGGCCCGGTGGTGACCGGTACGCCCGACATCACGACCCTGGGCCACCGGCGGTGCCGGTGGCCCAGGGTTTGATGAACTTCCCCGGGTGTCACGTGCCGCCCGGAGGGGTTGTCGTTCGCTCAGCCGGCGGCGGCCTTCAGCGCGTCACCGAGCGCGTTGGCCTCGTCGGGAGTCATCTCGACGACGAGCCGGCCACCACCCTCCAGCGGAACCCGCATGACGATGCCCCGGCCCTCCTTGGTGACTTCCAGCGGACCGTCGCCCGTCCGCGGCTTCATCGCCGCCATCTCGTCTCCCCTCAGACCTTCACCAGGGTCGGTGGGTTGCCCCACATCCTTGTCGCCAGCATCACCGCGCTCAAGGCCCGCGGTGCCGACCAACGATTTTCCCTGATGAACACCGCCGGACCCAAACCGAACCGGCACTGATGTAACAGCATCTAGCTTATCTTGAGAAGGGGTGTCACAATGTGCGGTCATGCAGGCACGGTCGGCACTCTTCGACCTGTATGGGGACTACCTCCGGTCCCGGGGTGGTCGGGCGCCAGTCTCCGCCCTGGTCAAACTACTCTCCCCGCTCGGTATCGCCGCGCCCGCGGTCCGTACCGCGGTTTCCCGGATGGTCCGACAGGGCTGGTTGCACCCGCTCCGACTCACCTCCGGACCGGGATATCTACTGACCCCGAGGGCGGCGCGCCGGCTCGACGACGCCGCCGCACGGATCTACCGGACGACCAAGATCGGCTGGGACGGCCGCTTCGACCTGCTCGTCCTGGAGGCACCGACCAACCGCCGCGAACGGCAACGTCTCGCCGCCCACCTCGCCTACCTCGGCTACGGCCGACTCGACGAGCAGAGCTGGGTCGCCACCCGGGCCGGCGAGGACGTCGACGGCCTGCTCACCGAGGCCGGTGTGCGGTACGAACGGTTCACCGCCGCGCACGCGGCCGGCACCCCGGGCGCGATGGCGGTGGTCCGTCGGGCCTGGAACCTCGACGAGATCGCGAACGCCTACCAGCAGTTCGTCGCCCGGCAGCGCCCACTGCTCGCCGCGGTGACGGTCCGCAGCGGCGACCAGGAGGCGTACGCCGCCCGGTTCCGGCTCGTGCACGCATGGCGTACCTTCCTCTTCCGGGACCCGCAACTGCCCCCCGCCCTGCTGCCCGAGCGGTGGCCGGGGACCAGCGCGGCGGCGTTCTTCGACCGGCACGCGGCCCGACTCCGCCCGGCCGCCGATCGATTCGTCGAGCAGTGCCTCGACGGCGCCAACCGGGTCGCCCGACAGAAGGGTGCACGCACGTGACCGACTCGCTGCTCGTCGACCGCGCCGATGCCGTGGTGACGCTGACGCTCAACCGCCCGGACGCGATGAACGCGCTGGACGTGCCGCTGAAGGAGGCGTTGCGCGAGAAGCTCGCCGAGTTGGAGCACGACAGGTCCTGTCGCGCGGTGGTGCTCGCCGGTGCCGGCACGGCCTTCTGCGCCGGCCAGGACCTGCGGGAACACGCCTCGACGCTGGAGGCCGGCAACCCCGACCCGCTGGACACCGTACGGACGCACTACAACCCGATCGCGGCCCGACTGGCCAGCCTCCCCAAGCCGGTGATCGCGGCGGTGCACGGCATGGCCGCCGGCGCGGGCGCCTCGTTGGCCTTCCTCGCCGACTTCCGGATCGGCGGGCCACGGACCAGTTTCCTGCTGGCCTTCGCCAGGGTCGGACTGGCCGCCGACACCGGCGCCTCCTGGTCGCTGCCCCGGCTCGTCGGCCACGCCAAGGCGGTCGAGCTGCTGATGCTCGCCGAGCCGGTACCGGCCGAGGAGGCGCACCGGCTCGGCCTGCTGACCCGGCTGGTCGACGACGAGCAGGTGCTCGACACCGCCCAGGAGCTGGCCGCCCGACTCGCGGCCGGCCCGACGGTGGCGTACGGGGCGATCAAGCGTCAGCTCTCGATCGGCGACGCCAGCACCCTCTCGGAGGCGCTGGCGGCGGAGGCCACCGCGCAGACCATCTGCGGGAGGACCGCGGACCACCGGGCCGCCACCGCCGCGTTCGTGGCGAAGCGCCGGCCGACCTTCGACGGGCGGTAGTCCGGAGGCGGCACCGGCTGTCGGCTATCCGACAGTCGGCCGGCGGGATCCGGTCGCGCCCGAAACCGCTCCGGCAGCCGGCCGGAACCGCCTCAGTCGTCCTCCTCCGGGTCCTGGTTCGCCTCAACGCCGAGCACGTACGCCCGCATCGCGAGTTCGTCGTCGGCCGGCGAAACGAAGGTGGGCAGTTCCCGGGGCCCCAGCTCCCGCAGGTAGGACCAGAACACCCGGACCGCCTCCGCCGACGAGGCCGCCTCGATCGGCATGTGCAGGCTGACCAGCCAGTCCCGTCGACCCGGGGTCGGCCCGACCCGCCCGGCCAGCTCGCGGTAGAGCGCCGGGTCGATCGGGGTGACCGGGCCGTCGAGGGTGAGCCGGTCGGCCGGGACCGGCGCGTCGAACACCTGACGGGTGTACGTCACCGCGAGCGCGGTCGTCTCCACCGGACCCGACTGCGGGTCGTCCGGATCCCGCTCACCGACACCGTCGGTGCTCACCACCCGGCCGAGTGCGACGACCAGCGGCGGCTCCTCGTCGCGTACCACCAGGACCGGGTCACCGGGACCGGGGCGGGAGCCACCGTTCAGTCCGGTCAACTCCAGGGTGTCGTGGTGGAAGAGTCGCTCGGTCTCGTACCGCTCGCCGGGGATGACAACCGCCCAGGCCCCGACACTCCGCCCGCTCACACCCGCTCCCTGCGCCGCACGCTCATTCCGTTATCCCATCACGGCCACGGCCGGCGGCTTCACGTGGCAGCCGTCGAGATGGTCGTCGACCATCCCGGTGGCCTGCATCAGCGCGTACGCGGTGGTGGGGCCGACGAACCGGAAACCCCGCCGCTTGAGCGCCTTGGCCATCGCGGTCGACTCGGGGGTCACCGCGGGCACCTCGGCGGCGGACCGGGGCCGCGCCGGCCGTGCGGTGGGCGCGAAGGACCAGAGCAGGGTCGCCAACCCGTCCGGCAGCTCCAGGGCGGCCCGGGCGTTGGCGACGGCGGCTTCGATCTTGGCCCGGTTCCGGACGATCCCCGCGTCGGCCAGCAACCGGGCCACGTCGGGCTCGCCGTACCCGGCGACGGTCGCCAGGTCGAAGTCGGCGAAGGCGGCCCGGAACGCCGGCCGTTTGCGGAGGATGGTCAGCCAGGAGAGCCCGGACTGGAACGCCTCCAGGGTCAGCCGTTCGTAGAGTTCGCCGTCGCCGTGCAGCGGCCGACCCCACTCCTCGTCGTGGTAGGTCGCGTAGTCCGGGGTGCTCGCGCCCCAACCACACCGGCCCAGGCCGTCCGCGCCGATCACCAGATCTGTCACGTGGTCAACGGTAGCCAGCCGGACTCCCGGCGGCCCGTCACGGCAGCCGGCCCCGTTCCACCAGTCGGGCGAACCGCTTCAACGCCTGGGTGAGGCCGACCTTCGACCCCGGCCAGAGCACCGGCCAGGCGACCCGGCCGGCGGCACCACCCGGCAGGTGGAACCACTCGTGCCAGACCACCTGGGTACGGTCCCGGTCCATCTGGGTGCAGCGCAGCACACCCGGGCCGCGCAGCAGCCGACCGCAGTGCACCACCCGCACCTCGTACGGCGGGTCGAACCGGATCACCCGCATCTCGTCGCGGAGCACCGCCGGCCCGACCGTGGTGACCGCCTCCACCAGGCTGCCCTCACCGCCGTCGCCCTCGACCAGTCGGACCCGGGTGAACGGGATCCACTCGCCCTGCCGCTCCCAGGCGGTCAGCGCGGCGAAGACCCGGGGCGCCGGGGCGGCGACGATGACCGTCGCGGTGACCTCGCCAGCACCGGGCCGGGCCACCGCGGCGAACTCGTCGCCTCCCGCGTCGGGGCCCTCAGGACCGGTACGCCCGTCGGCGCTCACGCCCGCTCCGGACGTCCCACCGGTCCGTCCGCCTCCGCCGCCGCACCGCTCACCACCGGCCCCTCCGCCCGCACCGCCGCACCACTCTCCACCGGCCCGTCCGTCCCCGTCGGCCGGTCGTCCTCGCCCTTGGCCGTACCCGGACGGATCCGCTCGGTCGGCGCCGCCAGATCACCGTCCTCGGCCTCGATCACCGATCCCCCGGGCCGCACCGGCCGGGTCGGCCCCGCCAACTCCTCGTCCCCACGCACCGACTCCGCCGGCTCACCCGCGCGTACCCGCTGGGTCGGCTCCGCCACCTCGTCCTCGTCCACCCGGCCGTTCTCGGGGTGGTCGTCGCCGGCCCCGCCAGCGCCGGTCCGGCCCGGCTGCTCGACCTCGGTGACGGACGGGTCGGGCCCGGAGAACGTCCCCACGGCGTCGGACGGTCCGTTCGGCGCCGGACCGGTCGCGTCAGACGGTCCGTTCGGCGCCGGACCGGTCGAGGCAGGGGCGCCGACGCCAGCACCCGTACCGGTCGGCGGCACGAACGGGTTGGCAGCGGTCGACTCCTCGGCGACGCCCCCACCCGCCGGGACGAGCGCCGCCTCCCGGGCCCGCCGCAACCCGTCGGCCTCGCTCATCCGCCCCTCGCGCAGCGCGGTGACCTCGGCCTGGAGGACGCCGATCAACTCGTCCTTGTAACCGATGTCGTACGCCGCCCGGCGCAGTGCCTGGTCGACCTGGACCATCCGGTACCCCCGCAGCGCGGTGTCGAAGCGGACCGCGCCGACGTCGGACTCCTGGAGCGGCCGGTTTCCGGGCAGCGGCACCGCCCGGCCGTCCGGTTCCGCATCGGCGAGTCCCGCGTCGGAGCCGGTCACCAGCACCGTCACACCGAAGACCACCGCCGCGACGGTCAACGCCACGACCAAGAGGAGCAGTACCTGACCCATCCGCCGATCGTGGCATGACTACGCGGCCCGGGCGACCCCGCCACCCCGCTCATTCTTCGACAGTCGTCACCGTGCGAACCGGTCCGCCGCCGGGCACACCGCCCACCCGGCATCCGACCAGCACCGCCGACTACCGTCACCAGGGCAGCGGACCAACCGTGGGAGTGTGGTGGATGGCGGACGTGCTCAGGCTCGGACGACGCAGTTTCGGGCCCGGGGACCTCGTCGTGATGGCGATCGTGAACCGTACGCCCGACTCGTTCTTCGACCGGGGCGCCACGTTCGCGGCGGACACCGCACTGCGCGCCGTCGAGCGGGCGGTCGCCGAGGGCGCCGAGATCATCGACATCGGCGGGGTCAAGGCGGGTCCCGGGGACGAGGTCGACGTGGCGGAGGAGATCCGTCGTACGGTGGAGATCATCGCCGCCGTCCGGGCCGCCTTCCCCGACGTGGTCATCTCGATCGACACCTGGCGGGCACCGGTCGCCGTGGAGGCGATCGCCGCTGGCGCGGACCTGCTCAACGACACCTGGTCGGGCGCGGACCCGACACTCGCCGAGGTCGCCGCGGCCACCGGGGTCGGGCTGCTCTGCTCGCACGCCGGTGGGCTGACCCCCCGAACCCGTCCCCACCGGGCGGCCTTCGACGACGTGGTGGCCGACGTGGTCGCGACGGTCACCGGGCTCGCCGACCGGGCGGTCCGGCTCGGGGTACGCCCCGACGGCATCCTGATCGACCCCGCGCACGACTTCGGCAAGAACACCTGGCACTCGCTGGAGGTCACCCGACGCCTGACCGAGCTGGTCGAGACCGGCTGGCCGGTGCTGGTGGCCCTCTCCAACAAGGACTTCATCGGGGAGACCCTCGACCTGCCGGTCGGAGAGCGTCTGGAGGGCACCCTGGCGGCGACCGCCGTCTCCGCCTGGCTCGGGGCCCGGGTCTTCCGGGCCCACCAGGTCCGGCCGACCCGACGGGTGCTGGACATGGTCGCCTCGGTCCGGGGCGACCGACCACCCACGGTGACCCGCCGCGGCCTCGCCTGACCAACCCGACAAGCCACCCGGCGCCGCCGCAGCCCGACGGACCACAGGTCACGGCTGGAACCGGGTGACCCGACCCAGCCCGACCTGACCAGCCCCACGGACCAGGCGTCACGGCTGGAACCCGGTGACCCGACCCAGCCCGACCTGACCAGCCCCACGGACCAGGCGTCACGGCTGGAACCCGGTGACCCGACCCAGCCCGACCTGACCAGCCCCACGGACCAGGCGTCACGGCTGGGGCCGGGTGACCCGCGACGGGATCAAGCCTGACCGCCCAGAGCGGGGCACCCGGCCCCAGCCCCAGCCCAGAACGGCCCAGCCCCAGAACGGCCCGGCTACCGGGTCCAACGGAGGATGTTCTTGCGCCAGGCGTAGAGGATGCCGAGGGCGAGCACGCCGACGAAGATCGCCATCTCGACCACGGTCGTCACGCCGAACCCTGGCCGGTCGAACACCACCGCCCAGGGGAAGAGGAAGACCGCCTCGACCGCGAAGAGCACGTACAGGTAGGCGTAGACGTAGTAGCGGATCTGCATCTGCGCCCAGTCGCTGCCGACCGGGTCGAGGCCGCATTCGTAACTGGCCCGTTTTCCGGGTGGGTCGGCGGGCCGTGACGGGCGGAGCAGCCGGTTGGCGGAGAACGCCCCGACGAAGACCAGCACGCTGGCGAGCAGCAACAGCCCCAGCGTCGCGTACGACCCCAGGTATCCGGTCACGTCGGTAGCCTACCGGCCGGTCTGGGACCCGTACCGCGTGGCAATCCTCTTCTGTCCGGTTTCCGCCTGACAGAATCCGCCGTCACGTGTTCGGTGATCTGGATTACCACGTGCCATTCGGGGAGGGACGAATGCGTGCCAATGCCCCCAGGACCGTGTCCCAACCGCCGGACCTTGGGTCAGGATCAGGTAACGATCGACGTAGGCTCAGGTGGTAGGACTGGAGCGGGTCCGGCCCCCACCACCGCCAACCCGCGACCGGCGCTCAAGGAGGACGCGTGACCGAGCAAGGCGAGGTCACCCCGGAGCTCAGCCCGCCCGACCGGGCCGAGCGAAACGAGGTGTGACAGTGAGCAAGCAGGTCCGGCAACTGGACCGGGTCGTCATCCGGTTCGCCGGTGACTCCGGCGACGGTATGCAGCTCACCGGGGACCGATTCACGTCGGAGACCGCCCAGCTGGGCAACGACATCTCGACGCTGCCCAACTTCCCCGCCGAGATCCGTGCCCCCGCCGGCACCCTGCCCGGGGTGTCGAGTTTCCAGGTGCACTTCGCGGACTACGACATCCTCACCCCGGGCGACGCGCCCAACGTCCTGGTCGCGATGAACCCGGCCGCGCTCAAGGCCAACCTGACCGACCTGCCGCGCGGTGCCGACATCATCGTCAACACCGACGAGTTCAGCCGACGCAACCTCGCCAAGGTCGGCTACCAGGCCAATCCGCTCGAGGACGGCTCGCTGGACGGCTACGCGCTGCACCCGGTCGCGTTGACCTCGATGACCGTACGCGCCCTGGCCGAGTACGACGTCTCGAAGAAGGACGCCGAGCGGGCGAAGAACATGTTCGCGCTCGGTCTGCTCTCCTGGATGTACTCCCGGCCGTACGAGTCGACGATCCGCTTCCTGGAGCGCAAGTTCGCGGCCCGGCCGGAGCTGGTCGCGGCGAACACCGCCGCCTTCAAGGCCGGCTGGAACTTCGGCGAGACCACCGAGGACTTCGCGGTCCGGTACGAGGTCAAGCCGGCCAAGATGCCGCCGGGGACGTACCGCAACATCACCGGCAACGCGGCGCTGTCGCTCGGCCTCGTCGCCGCCGGGGTCCGGTCCGGACTGCCGGTCTTCCTCGGCGCGTACCCGATCACCCCGGCCTCGGACATCCTGCACGAGCTGAGCAAGCACAAGCGGTTCGGTGTCACCACCGTGCAGGCCGAGGACGAGATCGCGGCGATCGGCGCGGCACTCGGCGCGTCGTACGGTGGCGCGCTCGGCGTCACCACCACCTCGGGTCCCGGTGTCGCCCTCAAGGGTGAGACCATCTCGCTGGCCGTGGCGTTGGAGTTGCCGCTGGTCATCGTCGACGTGCAGCGGGCCGGCCCGTCCACCGGTATGCCGACCAAGACCGAGCAGGCCGACCTGAACATGGCGCTGTTCGGCCGGCACGGTGAGGCACCGGTCGCGGTGATCGCGCCACGTTCGCCGTCCGACTGCTTCTACGCCGCCCTGGAGGCGGCCCGGATCGCGCTGACCCACCGCACGCCGGTGATCCTGCTGTCCGACAACTACGTGGCGAACGGTTCCGAGCCCTGGCTGCTGCCGGAGGTCGACTCCCTGCCCGACCTGCGGGTGGAGTTCGCCGACGCGCCGAACGGCGAGGACGGCACGACGTTCCTGCCGTACCTGCGCGACCCGGAGACGTTGGCCCGGCCGTGGGCGATCCCCGGCACGCCGGGGCTGGAGCACCGGATCGGCGGTCTGGAGAAGGCCGACAAGACCGGCGACATCTCGTACGACCCGGCGAACCACGACTTCATGGTGCGGACCCGGGCGGCCCGGATCGAAGCGGTCAGGGTGCCGGACGTCGAGGTGGAGGACCCGGACGGCGAGGCCCGGGTACTGGTGCTCGGGTGGGGTTCGACGTACGGGCCGATCGGTGCCGCCTGCCGTGGGCTGCGGCAGCGCGGGCTGCACGTCGCCCAGGCGCACCTGCGGCACCTGGCGCCGCTGCCGGCGAACCTCGGTGAGGTGCTGGCCCGTTACGAGCGGGTGGTGATCCCCGAGATGAACCTCGGCCAGCTCGCCCACGTGATCCGGGCCCGTTACCTGGTCGACGCGATCAGCTACAACCAGGTCCGGGGCCTGCCGTTCACCGCCACCGAGCTGGAGACCATGCTGGAAGAGGTCGTGAAGAATGCCTGAGCCCGTCGCTGTCAAGCTCACCGCCAAGGACTTCAAGTCCGACCAGGAGGTGCGCTGGTGCCCCGGCTGCGGTGACTACGCGATCCTGGCCGCGGTGCAGTCGTTCATGCCTGAGCTGCAGATTCCCCGGGAGCGGATCGTCTTCGTCTCCGGCATCGGCTGCTCGTCGCGGTTCCCGTACTACATGAACACGTACGGGCTGCACTCGATCCACGGTCGGGCGCCGGCGATCGCGACCGGCCTGTCGGTCTCCCGGCCGGACCTGTCGGTCTGGGTGGTGACCGGTGACGGTGACGCGCTGTCGATCGGCGGCAACCACCTGATCCACGCCCTGCGCCGGAACGTCAACCTGAAGATCCTGCTCTTCAACAACCGGATCTACGGGCTGACCAAGGGCCAGTACTCGCCCACCTCGGAGGTCGGCAAGGTCACCAAGTCGACTCCGGTGGGTTCGGCGGACTCGCCGTTCAATCCGCTGTCGTTGGCGTTGGGCGCGGAGGCGAGCTTCGTGGCCCGCACCATCGACTCGGACCGCAAGCACCTGCAGTCGGTGCTGCGCGCCGCCGCCGAGCACCAGGGTTCGGCGTTCGTGGAGATCTACCAGAACTGCAACATCTTCAACGACGGCGCCTTCGACGCGTTGAAGGAGCCGGCGACCCGGGACGACTACCTGATCCGGTTGGAGCACGGTCAGCCGATCACGTTCGGCTCCGAGGGGCAGTTCTGCGTGGTGCACCCGCCGGGCGGGTTCGGCCTGGAGGTACGCCGTACCGCGGACGTACCGGCGGCGGAGATCGTGGTGCACGACGCGACGGTGGCCGAGCCGGCGTACGCCTTCGCGCTGTCCCGGCTGCCGGGCTTCGCGCTGCGCAACACCCCGATCGGGATCTTCCGCAACGTCGAACGCCCCACCTACGACAGCGTGGTGCAGGGGCAGTTGGAATCGGCCCGGGCGAAGGCCACCGGCACTCCGGACGAGCAGCTCGCCGGGCTGCTCAACAGTGGTGACACCTGGACGATCCTGTAGTCCGGTGCCGATCAGCGTCCACCCGTACGACGTCGGCCGGCTCGTCACCCTCGGTGGCGGGCCGGCCGGTCCGACGGCGGTGCACGGCCGGACGATGCCGGCGCGGGCCGGCCGGACCGGTCCGTCGGCGGTGTGGGACACCGGGATCGGCGTTCCGAAGTGACCTGCGCAGGGGAGGCATAGGTGTCCCCGCGCTCTGAGCGGACCAATCGTGAGCTGCGCCGGACGTCGCAGGAACGGATCCTGGCCGCCGCGTTGGAGGTCTTCGCCGAACAGGGCTACGAGAACGCGACGATCTCGCAGATCACCGAGCGGGCCGGGGTGTCCCGCGGTCTGATCTCCTATTACTTCGCCACGAAGCAGGAGCTGCTGCGGGCGATTCTCGCCCGGTGGTTGGACGGCATGCTGACCATGTTGGACGACCTGGCGGTGGACGGTCCTCCGGACGAGCTGCTGGCGGCCGTCATCGACCGTGCGCTGGTCGGGGCGAGCAACCAGCTCGGCACCCAGCGGCTGGTGCTCTGCCTGATGCTGCAACCCGGCACCCGTCCGGTGTACGCGCAGGTCGAACGGGACCGGGCGGACGCGATGCGGGCCTTCGAGGACCGGCTCCGGGACATCTTCGAGGCCCGGGGGGCGGTCGATCCGGCGGTGGAGGAGGCGCTGCTGCGCAGTGTCCTCGAAGGCGTGCTGTTCAAGCTCGCCGTGTACGAGAGCGGTTATCCGCTGGCCGCGGTCCGGGCCCGCCTCTACGCCCTGTACGACCTCGGGGCGCCCACCCCGCTGCCGTTGCCGGCGGACGCCTTCGGTGAGTCCGGCCGGTTACGGGCACCGCTGGACTGACCGGCCCCTCCCGGCGGCGGCCTTCGGCACCGGGAGCTGACGCCGGGCAGTGACGGCGTGGCGTCCGGCGAGCGGGGTCCGACAGGGCATTGACATCGCCTGATCTTGGTTTCTACGCTGGTGGCCTATGTACTGGATGGCCGTCCAGTCAATGGTTCTTCCAAGGGGAGGACAGCACCCTCATGCCAAGAAGATGGGGCGTACCCCGTCCGCCAGCGGACACCGCCCGACGACCCGCCCGATCCCGCCGAGCCCGGGCCGCCGTCCTGGCGGTCGCGGCCGGCCTGGTCGGCACGCTGATCGTCGCCTCGCCCGGGCTCGCCATACCGCCGACACCGGACGTGCCGATCGGCGAGGAACCACCGCCTCCACCGCCCACCCGACCGGCCCTGATACCGGCCCCCGGCACCCTGGAGAAACTGGCCGAACTCGCCGAGCAGGTGGCCTGTCCGAGTGGCAACGGGCCGGTCGCGCCCTGGCAGGGCACCGCCGGAGTGACGCCGCGGCCGCAGCAGCGGGTGGTCCGGATCGTCATCGTCGGCGACTCGTACATGTCCGGCGAGGGCGCCGGTGACTACCTGAACAAGCGCGGCGTCATTCCACCGCCGTACGTCCGCGGACCCGTCAACACCGCGCCGTTGCCGGCGCCCGGCTACACCCAGGAGGACTACAACGCGGACTGGCGGCACCGGTCCCGGCACGCCGCCGCCCTGCTCGCGATCGACGAACTGCGCAAGGCGAACCCGGACGTGGTCTTCGACGTCGTCTTCAACGCCTCCTCCGGTGCGGAGACCAAGCACTTCTGGACCGCCCAGTCGGACGAGGGCCGCAACAACCCGCCCCAGAACGCCGGCATCAACAACCAGACGAACCTGGTGGTCGTCGGGATGGGCGGCAACGACGCCGGCTTCGGTCCACTGGTCGAGCACGCCCTGCGCCACAACGACCAGGCGGGCCTGCAGAGCCTGGCGGCCCAGCGGACGGCGTTGCTGAACCCACGGACCGACGACGTCGAGTGGGCGGACGCCAACTCGGCCCAGCCGGCCAGCCTGGTCTCCCGCTACATCAAGATGGTCCGGGCCATCCACACCCAGGGTCCGAACACCCGGGTCATGATGGTCACCTATCCCCAGGGGCTGACCCGGCGGGACATCGCCGACGGGGTCATGGGCGTGTTGCTGGCGGGCTACGAGTACGAGGTACTGGTCAAGCTCGCCCCGCAGATCTCGGACGCGATCCGCCGGGCCCAGCAGATTCTGACCAGCAAGGGCGTCCAGGTCGACCTGCTCGACATCCGCAACGCGTTCGCCGGGCACACGCTCGGCACCGACGACCCCTGGGTCAACGGGCTGGTCTACCAGACGGGGAGCGGGTCGCTGTTCAACAGGCTGCAGGAGACGGCGCATCCGAACCGCAGAGGCACCCAGGCGCTCTCCGCGCACTACGCCAAGATGATCGCGACCGAACTCGGCGTACGGCCACCGCCGACCGGGGCCCGCCCCAACGGCGGCGTCACCCAGCCCTGCCGGCCCGGTCTGCCACCACCCTCGACCGGCGGCGGTGGCAGCGGCAGTGGCGGTGGGGGCTCCGGCAGTGGCGGCGGCGGCTCCGGCGGCGGCGGAAGCCCCGGCACCCCGCCGGGTGGCGGTCCCCCTCCCGGCGGCGGGGACTACCCCGGCCCGGGCGTAC
This sequence comes from Plantactinospora sonchi, assembly GCF_036422035.1. Taxonomy (NCBI): domain Bacteria; kingdom Bacillati; phylum Actinomycetota; class Actinomycetes; order Micromonosporales; family Micromonosporaceae; genus Plantactinospora; species Plantactinospora sonchi. The sequence continues at coordinate 7,996 of NZ_JAZGQK010000011.1, read as the reverse complement.
CCCCGCCGGGCGGTGACGACGGCGACTCCGGGGACAACGGCTGGGGCGACATCGACCCGATCGCCCCGACCGACCCGCAGGATCCGTACATCCCGGACGGGCTGGAGGGGCCGTTCCCGACGCTCCCCACCAATCCCAACTACGGGAACGGCGGTGAGCCCCCGATGGACGCACCGCTGCCGGACGCGAACGTCAACTACGGACCCGGCTGGAAGAACTGAGTGTGTCGAGGCGGCGTCCGGCTCCGGCCGGGCGCCGCCTCCCGCTCTCCGGGGACCGCCCGGCCGCCGCCCCGGTTCGGCGCGGCCGAGGCCCGGTGCGTACCCATCGGCGCGTCAGCGGCCCGGGTCGGAGCTGCTCCCGTTACGGGCCCGGTCGTCGCGGACGTACACCAGCATGTCGCCGGTCTCGATCGCGGTCGCCGCCTGGTCGGCGAGCGACACCACCTTGCCGCGCCGGACCAGCGCGATGACCAGCGCCTGCAACTGTCGCGGCGAGACACCGACCTCGTCCCGGGTGGCCGAGCGCATGGCCAGCGCCATGCCCTGGCCGGGCGTCAGCAGGTCCTCGACCACGTCGATCAGCGGCGGGGCCGAGGTGGAGACGCCCAGCAGGCGTCCGGCGGTCGCCGAGGAGACGATGACGTGGTGGGCACCGCTCTGTCGCAGCAGCGGCGCGTTCTCCGCCTCCCGGGCGGCGGCGATGATCCGGACCTGTCCGGCGGTGAGCTGCCGTACGGTGAGGGTCACCAGCACCGAGACCTCGTCGCTGTCGGTCGCGATGATGACCGACTTCGCGCCCTTGACGTGGGCCTCGTTGAGCACCGCCGACCGGGTCGCGTTTCCCTCCACCACGACCAGACCGGCCGAGGTGGCCTGCCGGACCGCCGCCGGGTTGCGTTCGACGACGATGATCCGCTGCTTGTCGAAGCCCGTCTCGAGCAGGGCGGAGATGGCGCTGCGGCCCTTGGTGCCATAGCCGCAGATGATGACGTGGTCCTTCACGGTCCTCCTCCACCGCGTCAAGCGGAGGTTGGTGCGGTACTGCTCGGTCAGGACTTCCAGGGTGGTGCCGACCAGGATGATCAGGAAGAGCACCCGGGCCGGCGTGACCACCAGTACGTTGATCAGCCGGGCGCTCTGGTCCACCGGGGTGATGTCGCCGTATCCGGTGGTGGAGAGCGACACCACCGTGTAGTAGAAGCAGTCGAGCAGGGTCAGCCCGTCTTCGTTGACGTCGCGGTAGCCGTCCCGGTCGAGGTAGACCACGGCGACGATCAACAGTACGAGCCCGATCGCCGCGAACAGCCGCCGGCTCAACGCCCGCAGCGGCCCCTGGGATATGGCGGGAAAATGGATCACTGCCTACCCCGCCTCATCGCGTCCCCCCGCCCGCACGCCCACAACATAGCCCGGATCATCGCACCGGTCGCCCCGTCGTACCGGATCGGGCTGAGCGATTGTGCTGCGGCTTGCGCCGGTTGCGGTGCATCGGGGGCAAATTTTGATTAGATAGATTGCGCTGGGTACGGCCGGATATGCAGGCTGTCACCTCAGATGCGGTCACCCCGCGATCGATATTCCCCGCGCCCGCCCATCTCCCATGCCCGCTGGAGGTGCCGTGACCACGCTGCCCGCCGTTCCCGACCTGGCCCCGGGAACCATACTTGAGCTGCACAAAGAGGACTGGCGGTACGGTGGCCGCCCGCTGCGGCTACGGGTCGGGGAGGTACGACACGACCTCTCGCACTACTACCGGGACGAGTGGATCTGGCTCGTCGGCGACGATCTCGACGAGAGCGGTGCGTCGCAGGGGCGGATCGAGGCTCTGGTGAAGGTCACGGCTCTGGCGGCCCGGGTCGACTGATCCACCGACGGTGATCGGGCTGGCGGGCGGCGATCACCGGACGGCATCACCAGGCAGCGATCACCGGGCACGGGTCGTTCGAGGGTTGCGCGCGGCGCGCCGGGTGTGAAAATTTCCTTCCAGCGACAGAAGGCCGTTGGTACAAACCGCCGACGGTCGGTCCGCCGCACCTCACCCCCGAGACGGATCCCACCGAAGGGACCACCCCATGAAGCCATATCGGCTCAGGGCCACCGGGCTGGCCGTAGCACTGCTCGGTTCGCTCGTCGCCGCCCTCCCCGGGAACGCCGCCGCCTCCCCCGCCAGCACCACCCCGGCGTCCGACACCAGCCCGGCGACCATCGCGGGCACCGACTGCCCGACGAACCCGGCCACGCCCAAGCGCCAGTTCCGGGCGATGTGGATCGCCAGCGTGGTCAACATCGACTGGCCGACGAAGGCGTCGCACACCGCACCGGACCGGGTCGCGGCCCAGAAGGCGGAGTACACCGGCTGGCTCGACCTGGCCCAGCGACTCCACCACAACGCGGTGGTGGTGCAGGTCCGGCCGACCGCCGACGCCTTCTGGCCGTCGCCGTACGAGCCGTGGTCGGAGTACCTGACCGGGGTACGCGGCCAGGATCCCGGCTGGGACCCGTTGGCGTACCTGGTGGACGAGGCGCACAAGCGGAACCTCGAGTTCCACGCCTGGTTCAACCCGTACCGGATCTCCATGCCGGACGGTGCCGGTGCGGACGTCGGCAAGCTGGCCCCCGGGCACCCGGTCCGCGAGCACCCGGACTGGGCCGTCGCCTACCCGGTCAACGCCGCCGGCTCCCGGCTCTACTACAACCCGGGCATTCCCGAGGTACGTCAGTTCGTGCAGACCGCGATGATGGACGCGGTCACCCGGTACGACATCGACGGGGTGCACTTCGACGACTACTTCTACCCCTATCCGGTGGCCGGGCAGGACTTCGCCGACCAGGCCACCTTCGAGCGGTACGGTGCCGGCTTCGCCAGCAGGGCGGACTGGCGGCGGCACAACATCGACCTGCTGGTCCAGGAGATGGGTCAGCGGATCAAGGCGGCCAAGCCGTGGGTGAAGTTCGGGGTGAGCCCGTTCGGCATCTGGCGGAACAGGGCGGCGGACCCGCTCGGCTCGGACACCAACGGCACCCAGTCGTACGACGCCAACTTCGCCGACACCCGGAAGTGGGTGAAGGAGGAGTGGATCGACTACATCGTGCCGCAGGTCTACTGGAACATCGGCCTCGCGGTGGCCGACTACGCCAAGCTCGTACCGTGGTGGGCTGACGTGGTGGCCGGCACCGACGTGCAGCTCTACATCGGACAGGCCGACTACAAGATCGGCGACCCGGCGCAGCCGGCGGCGTGGCAGGACCCGGCGGAGATGTCCCGGCACCTGACGCTCAACCGGGAGCACCCGGAGGTCGCCGGAAACGTGCACTTCAGCGCGGTACAGGTGCGCGCCAACCGGCTCGGTGCCACCGATCTCTACGCCGCCGAGCACTACTCCCGGCCGGCGCTGGTGCCGACCATGACCCACCTGAGGGCGAAGCCGCTGATGTTCCCGGTGCTGACCGGGGCGACGCGGCAGGCCGAGGGGGTGGCGTTGCGGTGGCGGCAGCCGGTCGACGGGGTCGGGCCGTTCGGCGAGGCCACGTCGTACGCGGTCTACCGGTTCGACGGGCTCAGCCTGCCCGGCGAGTGCGGCTTCGCCGACGCGGGTCAGCTGATCGCCACGGTCCGGGCCACCGGCGGCGCGGTGCAGTCGTACCTGGACGGGACGGCCGAGCCGGGACGGCGCTACAGCTACTACGTGACCGCGGTGGACCGGCTGGCCAACGAGAGCCGCCCCAGCCCGCCGCAGTTCGTGCTCCGCTGACCCGCCCTCCTGCGGGCGGGGACCCCGGCGCTCCCCGGCGGCGGTCTCCGAACCGTCTCCCCGGCGGTGGACGACCACCGTCGGGGAGACGCCGGCGGTGGACGACCACCGTCAGGGAGGCCCGGCGCCGGGCCTCCCGGGTGACACCGCCCCATCCGGGTTGCACAGCACAACGTTCTGTACGTCAACCCATCTTATGATCAATATATCGCCTGCTAGGGTCGAAACATGTCCGCCGCCGAACCCTGCGACCTGCCGGCCGACCGCAGCCGAGGTTCGAACTTCGGCTGGTCCCTCGGCATGGTGCTGCGACGCTGGACCGAGTACGTCGAGGAGACCCTGAAGGACCTGCCCCACGGCAGCCGCGGCTACCACATCCTGGCCGTGGTCGTACACGAAGAGGTGCCGACCCAGGGTGCCCTGGCGTCCCGCCTGGTGATCGACCGCAGTGTCCTCACGTACGTCATCGACGACCTGGAGAACGCCGGACTGATCGAGCGGCGGTTGGACCCGCGCGACCGGCGCGCCCGGCGGATCGTCGCCACCGAGCACGGCCGGCGGGTGCTCGCCGACGCCGAACGGCGGGTCGCCCACGCCGAGGACCACGTCCTGGGCGGGTTGCCCGAAGAGCAGCGGGCCGCCTTCCGCGACTTCGCCGAACGCGCCGCCGAGGCGATCCACGCCTCGGCGCCCGGCACGGATCCGTGCGCCGCGGTGACCGACGTCCTCCCCCCGACCGACTGACAACGTCGCGCCCGCTCCCCCGTCAGCCGTTCCCGGCACCGCTGTCCGCCCCGCCGGCCTGCGGGGTGGCAGGTGCCGGCGGGATGGGGAAGTTGCGGTTGAAGACGTTGTCCGGGTCGTACGTCGCCTTGACGGCGCGCAACCGGCTGAGGGTGGGCTCGGGAAAGGCGTCCAGCAGCCGCTCGGGAGCGGTGTCGGACTCGAAGCTGAGGTACATGCCGTCGAGGTGCCCGTACAGGTCGGCCCAGTGCTTGTCCAGTTGGGGCCGACGCTCCGCGACGGTGGCGGCGAGCACCGAGAAGTTCTGGTCCCGGTGCGGGTAGGCGGTCGCGTCGCGGGCGATGTCGTTCACCGCGCCGCCGACGGAACGGAACTGCATGATCATCACGTCACCGGAACGGATCATGCCGGCCATGACGTCCGCCGCCGCCTCGGTGATGTGGTGCAGCAGCCCGCTGTGGCTGTCCGACAGCCCCTGGCCCCGGTGCTGGTTCCCGGGCGGCGCCACGATCGCCGCGTACGGTGCGAGCTGGGCCTGCTGGTCGAGGACCGGTCCGATCTCCAGGAACGGGGTCAGCGCGGACTGCGCCGCCTCGACGTCGTCACCGGCGTGAACGAGGGTGACCTGGGCCGTCGGCGGATTGCCGCGCCGGCCGGGGAACAGGGAGAGGAAGCTGGTGACCTCCCGTGGCGCGTCCTCGACGAGCCGACCCCAACGCCGCAGTACCCCGGCGGTGTCGGTCGCGTCGACGACGAGGCGGGCGAAGACGACGTTGTCGACCTCGTCCGCCTCCAGTTCGAGGGCGGTGACGACGCCGAAGTTGCCGCCGGCGCCCCGGATCGCCCAGAACAACTCGGGGTGGTGCTGCCCGTCGACGCGGAGCAGACTGCCGTCCGCGGTGACGATCTCGGCGGCGACGACGTGGTCGATGGTCAGGCCGTACCTGCGGACCAGGTAGCCGATGCCGGCGGTGGTGGCGAGGCCACCCACACCCACGTCGCCGTAGTCGCCGGAGCTCATGGCCAGGCCGTACGGGGCGAGGGCCTGGGCGACGTGGCCCCAGCGGGCTCCCGGCTCCAGGCGGATCCGGCGGCTGGCCCGGTCGAGCACCTCGACCCTGTTCATCGCGGACATGTCGATGACGATCCCGCCGTCGTTCGTCGACCGGCCGCTGATGCCGTGCCCGCCGCTGCGTACCGAGAGCGGGACGTCCTGCGTCCGTGCGTAGGTCACGGCGTCGGCCACCTCGGCGGCGTTCTGCGGGCGGATCACCAGGGCCGGTGAGCCCGGCCAGCTGTGGCTGTGCCGCACCCGTTCGTACTCCCGGTCGCCGGGTTCGACGGTCCGGGTCGCCAGTGACGCGGGCAGGGCGTCGTAGTCGACGCCGGGCCGGCGCTCGGCCAGGGTGACCGCCGACCGGACGGGTCCGGTGGCGGTCCCGCTCCCCCGACGCTCCCTGGCGACGGCCTTCCGCAGGGCGGGCGCGATCTCCTGCCCGAAGGTCTGGATGAGGCGTGGGTCGTCGCGGCCGATCAGGAAGGCGCTGAACCCCTCCTCCAGCACCATCGGGAGGAGCTGCTCGACCCACTGCTCGGGCGGTCCCTGCAGGAAGCCGCGGCCGTCCGCCGACAGGTCCACCTGGAACAGGTTGAGCAGCCGGCGGATCCGCCGGGGGTCGCGTCCGGCCTCGACCGCCGCCTCGTCGATGAGCCGGTTGGCGGTGACCCGGTCCGGAGACCGGAGATACTCCAGGGTCGGCAGCCAGCCGTCGGCGGTCTGGCCGGTCAGTGCGAGCATGCGGGGCTGGTAGGCGCCGAGCCAGATGTTGATGTCGTGCGCCGGCGCCGGGCCACGCCGCATACCCGGAACCGGGTAGTACCGTCCCTCCCGCCGCAGCGGTCCGGAGGCGGTCTCGTCCCAGACACCGCGCAGGATGTCGATCGCCTCGCGCAGCGCCGCGACGCCCTGTCCCGGGCTCAGCCGACGGCCGCCCATGCCCTCGACGCCGGCCCAGAACGCGCCCGCGCCGAGCCCGAGTTCGAACCGGCCGTGGGACAGCCGGTCCAGGCTCGCCGCCGCCCGGGCCAGTACGGCCGGCGGGCGCAGCGGCAGGTTCAGCACGTTCGCCGAGACCCGCAGCCGCTCCGTACGGGCGGCGACCCAGCTCAGCAGCGTCCAGGTGTCCAGGAACCCGGGGTTGTACGGATGGTCCTGGAAGGTGGCGAGGTCCAGGCCCGCCGCCTCGGTCAGCTCAGCCAGCGCCACCACCCGGTCGGGGTCGTTGGCGTCCGGCGTGAGGAACGTCCCGAACAGGAGTTCGTGGCCGTAGTCGGGCATCGCTTTCACTCCACACTCATTGTTGATCAACATTTGATCTGTCGGGCCAATGTTTTGTTGAACAACACATATCGGCCCGGGGTCATTCCCCCCGGGCCCCAGGCGGGGTGTACGCGGGACCGACGGGACACCGGTGCGGCTGGCGACGGCACGACGGGGCACCGGTTGGCCGCGACGGCACAGCGGCGGCAGCGGGCGGCCGCAGCGGCACGGCGGGCGACCAGGTGGGCCACAGCAGCGCGGCGAAGGCAGCGGGTGGGCCGGCGGCCGCCCGGGGCGCGATGCCACCGGCAGCCTGGGCGCATTCGCCTGTTTTCACGCCTGTCAACGAAAATAAAGGTCGGGTAGAGATCGGCGGGCGACGATTCCCCGAGACTGTTGCCACCTAGATCACCTAGCCGGTGACAGCTCCGTCCCGCTCCAGGCACCCCCACGAGGGCTGCCCCTGCAACCGGAGGTACCCCCATGTCCCGTCGCCTGCTCACCGCGTTGGCGGCCAGCGCGTTCGCCGTACTCGCGGTCCTCGGCACCGCCTCACCCGCCGCCGCCGTCACCCAGCAGGAGAAGCTCGCCGTTCTGTCCAGCTGGACCCAGACCAGCGCCAGCAGCTACAACGCCTGGAACTCGGCCCGGACCAACCAGGCCCCCTGGGCCGAGTACGGCTTCAACTGGACCACCGACTACTGCTCGTCGAGCCCGGACAACCCCCTCGGGTTCACCTTCGAACTCTCCTGCTACCGGCACGACTTCGGCTACCGCAACTACAAGGCGGTGAGCCAGTTCGAGGCCAACAAGGACCGGCTGGACAGCGCCTTCTACGAGGACCTGAAGCGGGTCTGCGGGACGTACAACGTGTTTGTCCGGCCGGCCTGCCTCAGCCTGGCGTGGACGTACTACCAGGCGGTACGGGCGTTCGGCTCGCTGGTCATCAGCGACGCGGACCTGGAGCGGGCCGCGAAGCTGAAGGCCGACGGTGAGCGGCGCGCCGCCGCGGCGGCCGCCGCGAACCGCTGAACGACCGCACTGCCGCGGTCCCCTCAGGACGTGACACGGCTCGCCGAGGTCACATCCTGGCGGGGCGAGACATCCCGGTCGGGGGGGGCGCCGGCCCCCCCCCGCCCCCCCCCCGCGCCCCGCCCCCCCCCCCCCCCCCCCCCCCC